>DAHWBL010000096.1 GCA_027323595.1 Acetobacteraceae bacterium
CCTCTACGTGATCCGCCGGCGCATCGAGAAGGCCGCCATCGCCGCGCAGATCCCGGTGCTCTACATCTGCTCGCTGTCGTGCCGCTCGATCATCTACAAGGGCATGTTCCTGGCCGAGAGCCTCACTGATTTTTATCCCGATCTGCTCGACCCGCGCTTCGTCAGCCGCTTCGCGATCTACCATCAGCGTTATTCCACCAACACTTTTCCCACCTGGAAGCTCGCCCAGCCGTTTCGCATGCTGGCCCATAACGGCGAGATCAACACGCTTGCCGGCAACGTCAACTGGATGAGCAGCCACGAGACCCGGCTCGCCTCGGACGCGCTCGCCGAGCATCTGGACGATATCAAGCCGGTGGTGCAGGCCGGCGGCTCCGACACCGCCTCGCTCGACAACGTGTTCGAGATGCTGGTGCGCGCCGGGCGCGACGCGCCGATGGCCAAGGCGCTGATGATCCCGGCGAGCCTGTCCGCCGACAGCACCATGCCCGAGGCGCATCGCGACATGTTCGCCTATTGCAACGCGGTGATGGAGCCCTGGGACGGGCCGGCGGCGATCGCTGCCACCGACGGGCGCTGGGTGATCGCGGGGCTCGATCGCAACGGGCTGCGGCCGCTGCGCTACACCATCACCGCCTCGGGCCTGCTGATCGTGGGTTCGGAAGCCGGCATGGTGAAGCTTGATGAATCCGATATCGTGCAGAAGGGCCGCGTCGGTCCGGGGCAGACCATCGGGGTCGATCTCGCCGCCGGGCGCTTCTACGGCGACGACGAAATTCGCGACATGCTCGCCGCCCGCCAGCCCTTCGGCGCATGGACCGCGCGCATCACCCACATCGACCACATCGTCGCCACCGACGCGCCCGAACCCGCGCGGCTGGCCGGCGAGGCGCTGCGCCGCCGACAGCTTGCCATCGGCTGCACGCTGGAGGACCTGGAAACCATCCTGCACCCGATGGTGGAGGACGCCGCCGAGGCCACCGGCAGCATGGGCGACGACACCCCGCTCGCGGTGCTTTCCGAACATTATCGCGGCCTGCATCATTTTTTCCGCCAGGGCTTCAGCCAGGTCACCAACCCGCCGATCGACAGCCTGCGCGAGACACGGGTGATGTCGCTCAAGACCCGGCTCGGCAATCTGGGCAACGTGCTCGACGAGGATGCGAGCCAGTGCGATCTGTTGCAGTTGGAAAGCCCGGTGTTGTCCACCGCGGAGTTCCTTGCGATGCGCGAGCAGATGAGCACCTCGGCCTGTGTGGTTGATTGCTGCTTCGCCGCCGCCGATGGCGAGGCCGGTCTGCGCACCGCGATCGAGCGCATCCGCCGCGAGGCCGAGATGGGCGTGCGCGCCGGCTGCACCCATGTCATCCTCACCGACGAGGCGCATGACGAGGCGCGCGCGCCGATCCCGATGATCCTGGCCACCGGCGCGGTGCACACCCATCTGGTGCGCAGTTCGCTGCGCACCTTCACCAGCCTCAATGTGCGCAGCGCGGAATGTCTGGACGTGCATTATTTCGCCGTGCTGATCGGCGTGGGTGCCACCACCGTCAACGCCTATCTCACCCAGGACGCCATCGCGGACCGCCACGCGCGCGGCCTGTTTGGCGCGATGTCGCTGAAGGATGCCGTCTACAACTACAAGAAAGCCATCGACAAGGGCCTGCTCAAGATCATGGCCAAGATGGGCATCTCGGTGGTGTCGTCGTATCGCGGCGGCTATAATTTCGAGGCGATCGGGCTGTCGCGCGCGCTGGTCGGCGAGTTCTTCCCCGGCATGCAGTCGCGCATCTCGGGCATCGGCCTGTCGGGCATCGCGCGCAAGGTCACCGAGCTGCATGCGCGCGCCTGGAGCGCGGAGCAGCTCACCCTGCCGGTCGGCGGCTTCTACAAGCTGCGCCGTCGCGGCGAGGCGCACGGCTTCGAGGCGAACCTGATCCACACGCTGCAAAGCGCCGTCGCCTCGGGCAGCTATGCGACCTACAAGCGCTATGCCGACGCGGTGCGCCGCGCCCGGCCGATCTCGCTGCGCGACCTGCTGGATTTCCGCACCGAGGGCCGCGCGCCGATCCCGGTCGAGGAAGTCGAGAGCATCACCGAAATCCGCAAGCGCCTGGTCGCACCTGGCATCTCGCTCGGCGCGCTCAGCCCCGAGGCGCATGAGACCTTGTCGATCGCGATGAACCGCATCGGCGCGCGCAGCGATTCCGGCGAGGGCGGCGAGGACCCCGCGCGCGCCCGCCCGCGCGCCAACGGCGACAACGCATCGAGCGCGATCAAGCAGATCGCCTCGGGGCGCTTTGGCGTCACCGCCGAATATCTCAATGCCTGCCGCGAGATCGAGATCAAGATCGCCCAGGGAGCCAAGCCCGGCGAGGGCGGCCAGTTGCCCGGCTTCAAGGTCAGCGGCCTGATCGCGCGGCTGCGCCACGCCACCCCCGGCGTCACGCTCATCAGCCCGCCGCCGCACCATGACATCTACTCGATCGAGGATCTCGCGCAGCTCATCTACGATCTCAAGCAGATCAACCCCGACGCCACGGTCTGCGTGAAGCTGGTCTCGCGCAGCGGCATCGGCACCATCGCGGCGGGCGTGGCCAAGGCGAAGGCCGACGCCATCCTGATCTCGGGCCACTCCGGCGGCACCGGGGCGAGCCCGCAATCCTCGGTCAAGCATGCCGGCCTGCCCTGGGAGATGGGGCTCGCCGAGACCCACCAGGTGCTGATGCTCAACCGGCTGCGCCACACCATCAAATTGCGCACCGACGGCGGCATCAAGACCGGCCGCGACGTGGTGATCGCGGCGATGCTCGGCGCCGAGGAATTCGGCATCGGCACCGCCTCGCTGGTGGCGATGGGCTGCATCATGGTGCGCCAGTGCCACTCCAACACCTGCCCGGTGGGCGTGTGCACCCAGGACGAGGCGCTGCGCGAGAAGTTCGAGGGCAGCCCTGAGAAGGTGATCAATCTGTTCTCCTTCGTGGCCGAGGAGGTGCGCGGCATTCTCGCCTCGCTGGGCGTGCGCCGCATCGCCGACGTGATCGGCCGCACCGACCTGCTGCATCAGGTCAGCCGCGGTTCGGAAATGCTCGACGATCTGGATCTCAACCCGCTGCTCGCCCAGGCCGATCCGGGCGGCTTCGCGCGCCACTGCACCATGGTCGGGCGCAACGAGGTGCCCGACACGCTGGACGCGCAGATGGTGGGCGACGCCGCGGCGTTGTTCGAGCGCGGCGAAAAGATGCAGTTGCAGTATAACATCCGCAACACCCATCGCGCCATCGGCACGCGCCTGTCCTCGATGATCGTGCGCAAATACGGCATGAAGGGGCTGCAACCCGGCCACGTCACGGTGCGGCTGCAAGGGTCGGCCGGCCAGTCGCTCGGCGCCTTCGGCGTGCAGGGCCTCAAGCTCGACGTGCTCGGCGACGCCAACGACTATGTCGGCAAGGGCCTGTCGGGGGCGACCATCGTGGTGCGCCCCGCGCCGTCCTCCTCGCTGCTCAGCCAGGCCAACACCATCATCGGCAACACCTGCCTGTATGGCGCGACGGCCGGGCAATTGTTCGCCGCCGGCCAGGCCGGTGAGCGCTTCGCGGTGCGCAATTCGGGCGCCACCGCGGTTGTCGAGGGGTGCGGCTCGAACGGCTGCGAATACATGACCGGCGGAACCGTCGCGCTGCTCGGCCCGGTCGGCGATAATTTCGGCGCCGGCTTCACCGGCGGCGTCGCCTTTGTCTATGACGACGACGGCATGTTCGCCCACCGCCTCAACCCCGACACGCTGACCTGGCAGCGCGTGCCCGACGGCCATTGGCAGGGCGTGCTGCGCGAGCTGATCGCGCGCCATGTCGAGGAAACCGACAGCCGCTACGCCGCCATGCTGCTGCATGAATGGGAGGCGACCGTGCGGCGCTGCTGGATCGTTGTGCCGAAGGAATATGTGAAATACCTGCCCGAGCCGCTGGCGGTGCCGGCGCAGGCGCTGCGTGCCTGATCGGGCCTGAAACTCGGCCACCCGCCATCCCCTGGCGGCGTGGCGGAGGCTGGGTTATGCATCGGTCATGCGAATCCTGCACCACCTCCCGCTGTCGCCCTATTGCCGCAAGGTGCGGCTGGTGCTGGCCGAAAAGAAGCTGCCGTTCGAACTGCGCATCGAGCGCGTGTGGAACCGGCGCGAGGAATATCTGCACCTCAACCCCGCCGGCAGCGTGCCAACGCTGGTCGATGACAACGGCCAGGTGGTCGCCGATTCAGCGGTGATCTGCGAATATCTCGACGAGCTGTATCCCGACACGCCGCTGCTCGGGCGCAGCGTCGCCGAGCGTGTCGAGGTGCGCCGGCTGGTCGCCTGGTTCGACGGCATCTTCGCCCGCGACGTCACCCGCCCGCTCTATGGCGAAAAAATCTTCAAGCGCCTGGCCGGTCGCGGCAACCCCGACGCCGGCCTGCTGCGCGCCGGCTACGCCAATCTGCGCGGCCACCTGGAATATCTGGGCTGGATCGCCGAAACCCGCCGCTGCCTTGCCGGCGCGGACTGGACGCTGGCCGATTTCGCCGCCGCCGCGCATCTGTCGGTGCTGGATTACGGCGGCGACGTGGACTGGTCGGTGTCGCCGGCCGCCAAGGACTGGTACGCCCGCGTCAAATGCCGCCCCAGCTTCCGCCCGCTGCTGGCCGACCGCGTGCCGGGCATCGAGCCGCCGAGCCATTATGATGATCTGGAGTTTTAGTTTCAGGTGAAGAACGTTCTTTTTTGAAAAAAAGAACCAAAAAACTTTCGTAACTTCGCACCGTCGTCGTGGCGACGACGGTGCGACATTTATCAATTTATTCCTGGTTTTTTCGGGATGAACGCCTGGCGGTTACCTTGGGCCACGCCCGCGCATCATGCCGCGGTTCGCGGCAAGGCCGGGCAGGGTGGTCTCCGCCTTGGCCCGCTGCTCGCTGGTCAGCGCCGGCAGCAGTTTTTCGGCCGCCGCATGCACCTGATCAAAGGCCTGCTGGCGGGCGGCGAACATGGTGTTCATCATGTCGCGCCGCTCCTGCCAGGTCGCGGTGCCCATGGCGTCGTACATGGTCTGATGCACGCCCTGCATCTGCTCGGCGACCCCGCCCACCGTCTGCGCATATTCCTTCCAGGCGGGCTCCTGGGCGGGGGTGATGGCGAGCTCGGACTTCACCGAGTCGAGATAGCCGGCGGCGTTCCACCGCCCCCCCATCATCCCGCCGCCGCCCATCATCCCGCCACCGCCCATCATTCCGCCGCCGCCCAGCGGCTGGGCGAGGGCAACCGCGGAGGCGCCGACGACAATGGCGGCGGCCGCGCCAAAGACGGCACGACGCTGGATCGAGCGATCGAAATTCAGAAATCCGGGTTCGCGGGGCATTGCTGTCCTCCTTGCGACAAGGTGGCACGCCGCGCGATCACACGCGGCAACCGCCCTTGTAGGAGCTTTCCCGTCGCGACCCATTGATCTGCGTCATCATCCGCCCGACCCGGCGCTGTTGGGCACGACCGGCGATGGCACCTCATGGCGCGGCAACCCGGCCGCGGTGAGCGGCAGCACCGCGCCGAGCCACAGCGCATGGGTGAGATGGTCGCGATACGGATCGCCGGTGTTGGGATGCACCAGCACCACCAGCCCGGCGCGGTTGAGCATCAGCCATGGCACCAGCGTGGCGAACTGGTCGGGGCGGAACGCCACCTGATACATCCCGCGCGGGTGCGGCCCCACCGGCCCGTCGTGCCAGCGTCCGAGCTGCACCTCGAAGCCGGCATCGATGCGCGCGCGCAGCCCCGCCGCCGCCGCGCGTTGCCCGGCGCTGTAATAGATGTGGGCGTGATAGCTGGCGATCGGGGCGGGGTCGGTCACGCGGCGGGCTCGCCGATGCCCGCGGCACGCAGCCCGCGCGCATACAGCGCCACATGCTCGGCGCGGGAGAACGCCGTGCCGGCGAGGAACCGCGCGGCGCTGAAACCCGGCTCGATCGCGCGCAGCCGCGCGCCCACCCGCGCCGCTTCGTCCGCCGCCGCCGCGTCGCCGGCCTCGGCCAGGTGCCCAAGGGCCGCCAGATACGGCTTGCACACCGCCGCGAAGCCGGCATGCAGCTCGCTCGCCGCCCGCCCGGCGGCCACCGCGGCGACGAAATCACCCTTCAGCAGCGCGGCGATGACGATGCCGACATCGTAGAAGAATGCGTGCGGATGGAACGGGCAAAGCTGTTTGTAGCGGGCCAGCCGGCGGTCCGCCTCGGCGATGTCGCCCAGATACAGACAGGTGATCGCCGACAGCGCCCAGGCCATGGCGAGGTTGGGGTTGGCGGCCAGCGCGCGCTCATGCAGCGCCATCGCCTCGGGCAGGCGATGGTGCAGGAAGGCGCGCACATGTCCCGCGATGGCGAGCACCCGCGCGTCCCGCCCGTCCAGCCGCACCGCCCGCTCGGCCAGCTCGACGGCACGGGTGATCGCCTCCGCCGGCGCCTCCGTCCAGCCCTGGCCGACCAGAAACACATGCCAATAGGCGAAGGCGGCGTGCGCCCCCGCATGGTCGGGCTCCCGCGCCACCGCGTGGCCCAGCAACTCGCCGGTGTGCAGGAAGGGCGCGCGATCGAGCCGATACAGGATCGCGATCGCCCGCAGCATCAGCCCGCGGCCCGACCCGTCCGCGTCCGCGTCCTCATGCGCGCGCCTTGTCTCGATCAGCATGATTTCCGGATCGATCTGGGCGGCCACCTGCGCG
>DAHWBL010000101.1 GCA_027323595.1 Acetobacteraceae bacterium
CTGCGGGCGGATGAAGTTCTGCCCCAGATCGTTGAGCGCGGTCTGCGACAACTGGTCGCTCGACAGGGCCAATTGCAGGATCGGCACCGAGGAGGCGTTGAAGATCAGCACGATCGGCGGGGTGACGCCGGCGGGCAGCAGCTTCAGCACGGTCTGCGACGCCGCCGTCACCTGTGCCAGCGCGGCGTTGATGTTGACCGAGGGCTGGAAGAAAATCTTGACCACGCCGTAGCCGGCGAGCGACTGCGATTCGATGTGCTCGATGTCGTTGATCTGCGAACTCAGCGTGCGTTCGTAGAAGTAAACGATACGGCCCGACATCTGGTCGGCCGGCAGGCCGTTATAGGACCAGACCGCGCTGATCACCGGGATGCCGATGTTGGGGAAGATGTCGGTCGGCGTGCGGATGATCGACAGCGTGCCGAACAGCAGGATCAGCATCGCCAGCACAACGAACGTGTAGGGCCGCCGAATCGCGATCCGGACGAGGTCAACCATCGAGCTATCCTCTGTTCGACAGGGGGGTGCCTAGCAGACCCGCCAGGATTGCCCAAGCGGGCATTGGCCAGGCCGGCGAAAATTTCGCCGGCGGCTAGCGGGCATCGGTGACGAACATGAAGCCCGCCCCGCGCACGCTGACGATCAGATCGGGCTCATCACCGACCGACAGCTTGCGGCGCAGCTTGCCGATATGCACATCGACCAGGTTGGTGTCCGGCGCGAAGCGATAGCGCCAGACGTCGCGCAGCAGCATCGCCCTGGTCAGGCTGTGGTTGGGATGCCGCATGAGATATTCGAGCAGCTTGAACTCGCGTGGCAGCAGATCGACCTCGCGGGCGCCGCGATGCACGGTGCGTTCGAGCAGGTCCATCACCACCGGCCCGGCGCGCAGCACCGTCTGGCGCGCGGGCTCGCCATCGCCGGGGGCGGCGCGGCGCAGCAACGCCGCGACGCGGGCGATCAGCTCATCGAGATCGAACGGCTTGGCCAGATAATCGTCGGCCCCGGCATTGAGACCGCGCACCCGCTCACCGGCGGCGCCGAGCGCGCTCAGCACCAGAACCGGGGCGCGCACGCCGGCGGCGCGCATCTGGCCGATCAGATCGAGCCCGTCCAACTCAGGCAACATGCGATCGGTGACGACGAGATCGAACGGCGCGGCGAGCGCGAGGGCGAGCCCGCTGGTGCCGTCGGGCGCCAGCTCCACCTCATGGTGCTGGCGCGACAAAGCCGAGGCGATCTCGTGGGCGAGCACGGGATCATCCTCGATCACCAGCAGACGGCTGGGCCGCGGCGCCGCGGCCATGGCCGGCGCGGCGGCGATCTGCGGACCTGGCATCGGCGCACCCTGCATCATGAACTCATCGGCATGTGTTCGTCGGCCCTTCTGTGCGATAACCGGTTTTCGCATATATAAGAAGTGCGATCCGGGGAGTTTAGGCGGTTTCGCGGTCGCATGGAAATAGTGCAGCGCAGCATGGGGCGCCATTAAATTGCAGGACATAGGTGGTAAAAATCGCTTCAGGCGGCTTGGGTTTTCCCGTGCGCGCCTGACCGCGCGGCGCAGCATAAATTTAGTTTTATGGCAACCAGCGGTGGGTTCGCCCGCCGCGCCAGCGCGCCGGGGGGGGCACGCCAGTGCGCGGTGACGTGCTGGCGCGGGTCAGCGGGTTTCGCGCGCTGGTGCTGTTCATGGGGGTGGTCGGGCTCGCCTCGCTGATCAGCCTCGTGCTGATCTATCTGGACACCGAGCGGTTCATGTACCGCCATCTGGATGACTGGCTGCGGCGCGAGGACGCGGCGATGCTGGCCAGCGCTCCGGGCGATCTGGCCGGTGCGGTGAGCGAGCATATGCGCTTCGATCCGGCGGATTCCTGGCCGATCAGCCTGTTCGACGGCACTGGCGCGCAGCTCGCCGGGCCGGTGGCGGCATTGCCGCGGCCGCTGCCCGCGGACAACCAGCCGTTCGATTTCTCCGCCACCGTGGCCGGGCAGACGCACCGCTATCGCGGCATTGTCGAGCGCCTGGCCGATGGGCGGATGCTGCTGATCAGCGAGCGGCGCTGGTGGGCGAGCCCGCTCGATCGGTCGCTGCTCGAACGCGCGGTGTGGGGCCTGGGGCTGGCCGCCGCGGTGGGGCTGGGGGCGGCGGCGGTGGTGGGGGCGCAGATGCGCCGGCGGGTGGCGATGTTCACCGAGGTCACCGGGCGCATCGTCACCGGCGATCTGAGCGGGCGGCTGCCGACCGGGCGCAGCGCCGGCGATCTGGACCGGCTGGCCGGGCTGGTGAACGGGATGCTGGACCAGATCGAGCGGCTGATCACCCAGGTCGGCTCGTTCCGCGACGCGGTGGCGCATGATCTGTCCACGCCGCTGGCACGCTTACAGGTGACGCTGGAGGGGGCGCGGGCGCGCGCCGGCGACGTTGCCGCCTATGAAGCCGCGATCGATGCCGGGCTGGCCGAGGCGCGCCGGCTGGGCGGCATGCTGGCGGCGGTGCGGCGGCTGTCGGAGGTGCAGGACCGCGCCCGCCGCGCCGGCTTCTGCCCGGTCGATCTGGGGCCGCTGGTCGCCGAGGTGTTCGATTTCTACCAGCCGGTGGCCGATGAGCACGGCGTGACCCTGGCGCTGGAGCCCGCCGGCGGCGATGCCACCCTGTCGGGCGACCGCGACCTGCTGTTCGAGGCGATCGGCAATCTGCTCGACAATGCGATCAAATTCACCCCCTCGGGCGGGCGGGTGCTGGTGCGGGTGCATGACGGGGCGCGGCCGGGGCTCACGATCATCGATACCGGGCCGGGCATCGCCGCCGGCGAGGAGGCGCTGATCAAGCGGCGCTATTACCGCTCCGAATCCAGCCGCTCGGTGGAGGGCACCGGGCTGGGGCTGGCGCTGGTGGCGGCGATCGCGGAGCTGCACCGGCTCGATCTGGACATCAGCTCGGCCGAGCCCGGCTGCCGGGTGAGCCTGCGCCAGCCGGGCGCTGCGGCGGCGGCGACGGCCCCTGCCCGTCCCGCCACATATTTGACACAGGCCCGCATCGACGCGATACCGCCGCGGCATTCCCCGGCCTGAACCGCCACACCCTGAACCCACGGTCACACGATGCCGCGCCACGCCTTCATCTTTCCCGGCCAGGGCAGCCAGAGCGTCGGCATGGGACGCGACCTCGCCGCCGCCTTCGCGCCCGCGCGCGAGGTGTTGCAGGAGGTGGACGACACGCTGCGGCACAAGCTCAGCAAGCTGATGTTCGAGGGGCCGGCCGAGGAGCTGACCCTGACCGAGAACGCGCAGCCGGCGCTGATGGCGGTGTCGCTCGCGGTGCTGCGGGTGCTGGAGCATGAGGGCAGGTTCCTGCTGCCGCAGCGCGCGGTGCTGGTGGCCGGGCATTCACTGGGCGAATACAGCGCGCTGGCCGCGGCGGGCAGCTTCGGCATCGCGCAGGCGGCGCGGCTGCTGCGGCTGCGCGGCCAGGCGATGCAGGCGGCGACCCCGCCGGGCGTGGGCGCGATGGCAGCACTGCTGGGCGCGGACCTGGCGCTGGCCCGCGAAATCTGCGCGCTGGCAGCAGCCGCCGGGGAGATCGTGGAGCCGGCCAATGACAATGGCGGCGGCCAGGTGGTGATCTCGGGCGACAAGGCGGCGGTGGAGCGCGCGGTCGAGCTGGCCCGCTCCAAGGGGGTCAAGCGCGCGATGCTGCTGCCGGTGTCGGCGCCGTTTCACTGCGCGCTGATGCGCCCGGCCGCCGAGGCGATGGAACAGGCGCTGCACGCCGAGGTGATCGCCACTCCGTCGGTGCCGCTGATCGCCAACGTGACCGCGGCCAAGGCGACCGAGGCGGCCGACATCCGCGATCTGCTGGTGCGCCAGGTGACCGGCACGGTGCGCTGGGCCGAAAGCGTGCGGACCATGACGTCGATGGGGGTGGACAGCTTCATCGAACTGGGCGCGGGCAAGGTGCTGGCCGGGCTGGTGCGCCGGATCGCGCCGGACGCCGCCGCCGCCTCGGCCGGCACGCCCGCCGAGATCGAGACGATCCTCAAAACGCTCTGAGATAGGGACAAACGCGCGGCAACCGGCGCGGCGGAGGCAGACATGTTCGATCTTGCAGGCAGGACCGCGCTGATCACCGGCGCGTCGGGCGGCATCGGGGCGGCGATCGCCACCGCGCTGCATGCGCGCGGCGCGGCGGTGGCGATCTCGGGCACCCGTACCGCCCCGCTGGAGGCGCTGGCCGCCACGCTGGGTGAGCGGGTGGCGGTGTGTCCGGCCGATCTGGCCGATCCGGCAGCGCCCGACGCGCTGCTGGCCGCCGCCGAGGCGGCGCTGGGGCCGCTGCATATCCTGGTCAACAATGCCGGGCTCACGCGCGACATGCTGGCGCTGCGGATGCGCGACGAGGATTGGGATGCGGTGCTGAACGTGGATCTGGCGGCGCCGTTCCGGCTGGCGCGGGCGAGCCTGCGCGGCATGCTGCGCCGCCGCGCCGGGCGGATCATCTCGATCGCCTCGATCGTGGGCAGCACCGGCAATGCCGGCCAGGCGAACTATGCCGCGGCGAAGGCGGGGCTGGTGGGGATGAGCAAGTCGCTGGCGGCGGAATGCGCGTCGCGCGGCATCACGGTGAACGTGGTGGCGCCGGGCTTCGTCGCCACCGCGATGACCGACGCGATCCCCGAGGCGAACAAGGCGCGGCTGCTCGATGCGATTCCGCTCGGGCGGATGGGCCAGCCCGCCGACATCGCCGCGGCGGTGGTCTATCTGGCGTCCGACGAGGCGGCCTGGGTGACCGGGCAGACGCTGCATGTGAACGGCGGCATGTTCATGGCGTGATCGGCGCTTGCCCCTTGCCTTGGCGACGATGACAGAACCATGCTATGCGCGCGCCTCCCGTCCGGATCGGGGCGCGGGTGATCGTCGCACCCGGCCCGGAGCGGGCGGAAAAGTTCAACCGGGCCGCCACGTGGCCCTTCCCTGCCGAGGGGTCCGCCCGCGCGGTTCACCTCATCGTCTTTCGTCCAACTTTCCAGGAGCACGACCCCAAATGAGCGACATCGCCGATAAGGTGAAGAAGATCGTGGTTGAACATCTCGGCGTCGAGGAAGCCAAGGTCACGCCCGAGGCGTCCTTCATCGACGATCTGGGCGCCGACAGCCTCGATACGGTCGAGCTGGTGATGGCCTTCGAGGAGGCCTTCGCGGTCGAGATCCCCGAAGACGCGGCGGAGAAGATCGCCACCGTCAAGGACGCGATCGACTACATCGAATCCAAGGCCGCCTGAGCCCGATCCAGGTGACACAAGGCAGGGCGACGACGCTTCGGCGGGTGGTGGTCACCGGGATGGGCATCGCCTGTCCGCTGGGGCTGGGCGTGGAGCATGTCTGGCGCCGGCTGATCGGCGGTGAGTCGGGCATCGGCGTCATCCATTCGTTCGACACCTCCGAACTGACCGCCAGGATCGGCGGCCAGGTGCCCGTGGGCGCGCGCGCCGAGGGCAAGCTCGACCTCGCCGAGTGGATTCCGGTGAAGGACCAGAAGAAGATGGATCGGTTCATCCATCTGGCGATGGTCGCCGCCACCGAGGCGGTGGAGAATTCCGGCTGGCAGCCGGCCGACGAGGATCAGCGCTGCGCCACCGGGGTGATGGTGGGCTCGGGCATCGGCGGGCTGGAGACGATCTTCGAGGCCAGCTCGATGGTGCTGGCGGGCAAGACCAGGCGGCTGTCGCCGTTCTTCATCCCGTCGGCGCTGATCAATCTCGCCTCGGGGCATATCTCGATCAAATACGGCTTCAAGGGCCCCAACCACGCGGTGGTGACGGCCTGCGCGACCGGGGTGCACGCGATCGGCGACGCCGCGCGGCTGATCATGCTGGGCGACGCCGACGTGATGGTGGCCGGCGGCGCGGAGGCGGCGGTGTGCATGCTCGGCATGGCCGGGTTCTGCGCCTCGCGGGCACTGTCCACCGGCTTCAACGACCGCCCGACCGAGGCCTCGCGCCCGTGGGACAAGGACCGCGACGGCTTCGTGATGGGCGAAGGTGCCGGGGTGCTGGTGCTGGAAGAATACGAGCACGCGGTTGCCCGCGGGGCGACCATCCACGCCGAGGTGGCCGGCTACGGGCTGTCGGGCGACGCGCACCACATCACCGCTCCGGCGGAAGGCCACGAGGGCGCGTTTCGCGCCATGAAGGCGGCGCTGCGCAACGGCGGCATCAACCCCGAACAGATCCAGTATGTGAACGCGCACGGCACCTCGACACCGCTTGGCGACGATCTGGAGCTGGAGGCGGTGGAGCGGTTCTTCGGCGATCACGGACGTAAGATCGCGATGTCCTCCACCAAGTCGGCGACCGGGCATCTGCTCGGCGCGGCCGGCGCGATCGAGGCGATTTTCTCGATCCTGGCGGTGCGCGACAATGTGGCGCCACCGACCCTCAATCTGCATGAGCCCAGCCGGCCGAGCGTGATCGACCGGGTGGCGCGGCAGGCGCAGCCGCGCAAGATCGACATCGCGCTGTCCAACAGCTTCGGGTTCGGCGGCACCAACGCCTCGATCCTGTTCCGCCGGGTGTAGCCGTGTCGGCGCGGCGCGGCGCCGCGGTCGCGGGGCTGCTGCTGGCGGCGACCGCCATGCTGGGCTGGTGGCAGGCGCGGCGGGCCTGGGACGCGCCGGGGCCGCTGCCGGTGGCGCGCAACATCGTCATCCCGCGCGGCGGCATCGATGCGGTGGCCGCCGCACTGGTCGATGCCGGGGCGCTCGATCGGCCGGCCGGGTTCCGCCTCGCCGCCCTGATCACCCCGGGCGGGCCGCCACGGGCCGGAGAATTCGCTTTCCCCGCCGGCGCGAGCCTGCATACGTTGCTGGAGGTGCTGCGCGTCGCGCGGCCGGTGCAGCACCATCTGACCATCCCCGAGGGGCTCACCAGCGCGCGCATCGCAGCACTGGTCAACGGCGCGGAGGCGATGGCGGGCGAGGTGGAGCCGCCGCCGGAAGGGGGCGTGCTGCCGCAGACCTATGCCTATGAGTATGACACCGCGCGCGCGGCGCTGCTGGCGCGGATGGCAGCGGCGATGCAGCGGGCGCTGGCGCAGGAATGGGAGGCCCGCGCGCCCGACCTGCCGCTCGCCTCGGCGCGCCAGGCGCTGATCCTGGCCAGCATCGTCGAGCGCGAGACGGGCCGGCCCGAGGAGCGGGCGCATGTCGCCGCCGTGTATCTGAACCGGCTGCGGCTGGGGATGAAGCTGCAGGCGGACCCCACCGTCGGCTACGGACTTGGCGAGCCGCGCGAGGGCGGGCACAGGCTCAGCCGGGCCGATCTGGAGCGTGACACGCCCTATAACACCTACCGCATCGCCGGGCTGCCGCCAGGCCCGATCTGCGCGCCGGGGCTCGCGTCGCTGCACGCGGTGCTGCACCCGGTGGCGAGCGAGGATCTGTATTTCGTCGCCGACGGCAGCGGCGGCCACCTGTTCGCCCGCAGCCTTGCCGAACACCAGAAGAACGTGTCGCGCTGGCGGGCGCTGGCACAGTGATCGGCGCTGGCGCGCTGGCAGTGAGGCGTGGCTCTTTCGCGCGCGCGCCGGTTGGGCTATAGCCGCGCCACGGACCCGTAGCTCAGCTGGATAGAGCGCTGCCCTCCGAAGGCAGAGGTCGTACGTTCGAATCGTATCGGGTCCGCCAATCTTTTCAGTGGGTTACATGGTGCTGCTGGTGGCTTGTTTTGGAGCTAGGTAGCACATAGGTAGCAGAAAAAGGCAGGAAGCCGGGCTTTGGGGCTTGGAGCCTCCTTTGCCGAACTCAATGCTGACTTCCGTAGCCCAACCTTCACACGGCGGGGGTCACAGGTTCAATCCCTGTCGCGCCCACCATCCTTTCAATGGGTTACGAGATATTCGAAGCGGCTGGAGTTTTGGTAGCTACCAAATAGCTACCAAAATCCGCCCCATGAAGCGTGCCCGCTGGGGAATGCCTTTCGAACAATCCACACCGCCCGCCCCCGAAGGGCCGTATTTTGGACCACGCATCACTCGCCCAAGTGGCCCTTCAATGAGGCCTCAGCATTTCTACCGAGGAAAATGCATCCATCGTGAGGCTGTCGCGGACGGACTTCGCCATGCTTCAAAGAGGCCTCGGCATTTCTACCGAGGAAAACGTGGACATTGTGCGGCTCTTCAGTGAGCCCGGACCGCGGCTTCAATGAGGCCTCGGCATTTCT
>DAHWBL010000108.1 GCA_027323595.1 Acetobacteraceae bacterium
TATTCGCGGCGCAGCACCTGGTCGGTGATGAAGCTGGACAGGCCGTGCGCGCGGAAGCTGGCGAGCAGGCCCGGCTCGTCATATTCGTCGCGCACCCAGTCGATGAAGGCGAGCCGGCCCTCGGCCTGGCGTGCATAGAGCGCGAAGAACGCATCGAGGATGCCGGTGCGGCTGCGGCTGAAATGGCCGAAGCGCCAATGCAACTGCGCCATCGCCTGGGCGGCGGTGCCGCCGTTGAACAGGATGAACAGCCCCGAGGCGAGGCCGGCGCGGTCCGCACCCGATTTGCAGTGGATCAGCGCCGGCTCGACCAGGGTTTCGCAAATTTTGGCGAAGCGCAGGATGCGGTCGCGATGCGGCGCGCCGCGCGATTCGAACGCCATGTCCACATGGATCAGCCCCAGCCGCGCGGCGGTCTCGCGTGACAGCGCGTCCGAGCCGCATTTGCGCGGGCCGCGCAGATTGATCAGCGTCTTGAGATGGTAGCGCCGCTTCGCCACGGCCAGCCGCGCCGGGGTGGGGTGGTTGGAGCGGTATAGCCGCCCCGGCACCACCACCGCCCAATTGTCCCACACCGTGCGAAACACCGCGTGATCGACGAACAGGCTGTCGACCCAGGCGCCGGCACGGCCTTTCAGCGTGGTCAGATCGCCGGTGAACATGCGCGGTTCATGCGATGTCGCAGGCTCAGATCTCGCGCTCCAGCATCAGCTTCTTGATCTCGCCGATCGCCTTGGCGGGGTTGAGGCCCTTGGGGCAGGTCTGGGTGCAGTTCATGATGGTGTGGCAGCGATAGAGCTTGAACGGGTCCTGCAATGCATCGAGCCGCGCGCCGGTGGCCTCGTCGCGGCTGTCGGCGATCCAGCGATAGGCCTGGAGCAGCACCGCGGGGCCCAGATAGCGATCGCCGTTCCACCAGTAGCTCGGGCAGGAGGTGGTGCAGCAGAAGCACAGGATGCATTCCCACAGCCCGTCGAGCTTGCTGCGCTCTTCCTTGCTTTGCAGCCGCTCGCCATCGGGCGGGGCGGCGGTTTCGGATTGCAGCCACGGCTCGACGCTGCGCAACTGCGCGTAGGCCTGGCTCAGATCGGGCACCAGGTCCTTCACCACCGGCATGTGCGGCAGCGGGTTGATGCGCACCTCGCCCTTCACCTCCTCGATCGGCTTGAGGCAGGCCAGCGTGTTGGTGCCGTCGATGTTCATCGCGCAACTGCCGCAGATGCCCTCGCGGCAGGAGCGGCGGAAGGTCAGCGACGGATCGACCTCGTTTTTTATCTTGATGAGCGCGTCGAGAACCATCGGGCCGCAGGCGTCCAGATCGAGCTCGTAATTATCCATCCGCGGGTTGGCGGTCTCATCGGGGCTCCAGCGATAGATGCTGAAGGCGCGCTTCCTGGTTGCCCCGGCTGGCGCCTTGTAGCTCTTGCCCTTGCCGACCTTGCTGTTCGCGGGAAGCGAGAACTCAGCCATCGATCAACTCTCTTTCGTGCGCGCGTGGGATCGGCGGGAACCGGTCAGTAGACGCGCTTTTGCGGGGGAAACACCGAGACCTCGTTGGTCAGGGTCTGCATCTTCACCGGACGATAGCCCAGGCGCACCGCGCCGTCGTGGTCGGCCCAGGCGAGGGAGTGCTTCATCCAGTTCTGGTCATCGCGGTCGGGATGGTCGTCATGGGCGTGCGCGCCGCGGCTTTCGTGGCGGGCCTCGGCGCTGACCATGGTGGTGATGGCGTTGCCCATCAGATTTTGCAGCTCCAGCGCCTCGACCAGATCGGTGTTCCAGATCAGGCTGTGGTCGGACAGCGCCATGTCGGCGAGGCCGTCATGAACCTTGTTGATCTTGTCGACACCTTCGACGAGGCTTTTGGAATTGCGGAACACCGCGGCGTGCGCCTGCATGGTGCGCTGCATCTCCAGCCGCAGATTGGCGACCGAGGTGCCGCCGGTGGCGTGGCGGGTGCGGTCGAAGCGCTCAAGACTTGCCTCGCCGGCGCGCGGGGGCAGCGGCGCGTGGGTGCTGCCGGGCTTGATCAGCTCGGCGGCGCGGTGCGCGGCGGCGCGGCCGAACACCACCAGATCGAGCAACGAGTTGGTGCCGAGCCGATTGGCGCCATGCACCGACACGCAGGCGGCCTCGCCGACGGCCATCAGCCCGGGCACCACCGCGTCGGGGTTTTCGGCGGTCGGGCGCAGCACCTCGGCGCGATAATTGGTCGGCACCCCGCCCATGTTGTAATGCACGGTCGGCAGCACCGGGATCGGCTGTTTGGTGACATCGACACCGGCGAACACCCGCGCGGTCTCGGAGATGCCGGGCAGGCGCTCATGCAGCAGCTCGGCGCCCAGATGCTCCAGATGCAGCATGATATGGTCCTTGTTGGGACCACAGCCGCGGCCTTCGTTGATCTCGATGGTCATCGAGCGCGACACCACATCGCGGCTGGCCAGGTCCTTGGCGGTCGGCGCATAGCGCTCCATGAAGCGCTCGCCCTCGCTGTTGGTGACGTAGCCGCCCTCGCCGCGCGCGCCCTCGGTGATCAGGCAGCCGGCGGGGAAGATGCCGGTGGGGTGGAACTGCACGAATTCCATGTCCTGCACCGGCAGGCCGGCGCGGATCACCATGGCGGTGCCGTCGCCGGTGCAGGTGTGCGCCGAGGTGCAGGACAGATAGGCGCGGCCATAGCCGCCGGTGGCGAGCACCACCGTGTGGGCGCGGAAGCGATGGATGGTGCCATCCTCCAGATTCCACGCGATCACGCCACGGCAGGCGCCGGCCTCGTCCATGATCAGGTCGAGGGCGAAATACTCGACGAAGAATTCCGCGTCGTGCTTGAGGCTCTGCTGATAGAGCGTGTGCAGGATGGCATGGCCGGTGCGGTCGGCGGCGGCGCAGGCGCGCATCGCCGGGGTCTTGCCGAAATCCTTCATGTGGCCGCCGAACGGGCGCTGGTAGATGTGGCCGTCCTCGGTGCGGCTGAACGGCACGCCGAAATGTTCGAGCTCATAGACCGCCGGGATCGCCTCGCGGCACATATATTCGATGGCGTCCTGGTCACCCAGCCAGTCCGACCCCTTGACGGTGTCGTACATGTGCCAGCGCCAGTCATCCTCGCCCATGTTGCCCAGCGCCGCGCCGATGCCGCCCTGGGCCGCCACGGTGTGGCTGCGGGTGGGAAACACCTTGGTGATGCAGGCGGTTTTCAGCCCGGCGGCACCCATGCCGAAGGTGGCCCGCAGGCCCGCGCCGCCGGCCCCGACCACGACCACGTCGTAGCTGTGATCGACAATGTTGTAGGCGCCGATTGACGGAAGGTTGATCGCGTTCATCGCCTGTCTGCCCGGCCTTGCGGCCGACTCCCTCTCAACGTCGTGCGCGCGGTCAATGAACCGCGGTGAAGGCGAGCTTGAGCACCGCGATGATGCCCACCAGCGCCAGAAAAAGCGTCAGCGCCTTGACCGCCAGCAGGCTGGCGATGCGCGACCCCTCGCGATGGACATAGTCCTCGATCACCGTCTGCACACCCGCCTCGGCGTGATGCAGGCTGATGGCGACCAGCGCGACCAGTAGCACGGTGTTCACCGGGGCGGCGACGAAGCCCGCCACCGCGGACTGCGGCGCGCCGAGCAGGCCCAGCACCGAGATCACGAACCAGATCGTCAGCGGCAGCAGCGCCATCGCGGTCAGCCGCTGCACCCACCAGTGGCGCACCCCGCCGCGCGCGGCGCCGAGCCCGCGCACCTGGCCAAGCTGGCTGCGTCGGACGGTGATGCTGAGCTTGGAGCTGTCGGACATACCTATCTCCAGACGGCGAAGCCGACCACCCAGACCAGCAGGGTGAGTGCCGCGGTGCCGCCGAGAATCGCATAGCTTGTTGCGTTGAGGCCGGGTTTTTCAAAGCCGCGCGCGGTGTCCCAGACCAGGTGACGGATGCCGTTCAGCACGTGGTAGGACAGCGCCGCCACCCAGCCGAGCAGCATCAGCACGCCCAGCCACGAGGCCAGAAAACCCTGCACGAAAGCGAAATAGGCCGGCGAGCCGGCGGCGGCGACCAGCCACCACACCAGCAGCACACAGCCCGCCGCGAGCGCGATGCCGGTGGCACGATGCAGGATCGAGGACAGCATGGTGACCGGCCAGCGATAGGTTTGCAGATGCGGCGACAGCGGGCGACGCACCAGCCCGCCGGCGCTGTCGCGCCCGATCATCAATGCGTCCCGCGAATCCTGCATCGGCGTGTCAGGCCCCTTATTCAGCGCAGCGCGACGGCAAACACCCCGCCCGCGACATCGGCCACGGGATTACTCCGCCACCGCCGCATGGTCAATCGAGGCACGGGATCGGCCGCGCCACCGGCAGCGTAACGGTCTTGCTCATCGGTGCGTTGATTATGCATAATAGGCATGCGGCCGGCGCGAAAGCCGGACCGACACCGGGAGGACACCATGAGCCAAACCCTGATCGGCCGCCGCGCCGCTCTGTCCATCACCGCCGGAACGCTGGCCACGCCGGCGATTTTTCGCCACGCGCGGGCCGCCAGCCGGACATTGAAGCTCGGCTTCATCAGCCCGCGTACCGGCCCGATCGCGGCGTTCGGCGAGGCCGATGATTTCGTCATCGGCGCCCTCAACAAACAGCTCGCCGAGGGAATCGAAATCAAGGGTGTTCGCTATCCGGTACAGATCATCCAGCGTGACAGCCAGTCCAACCCCAACCGCGCGGCCGAGGTCGCCGGCCAGCTGATCCGCGCCGACAAGGTGGACATCCTGCTCGCCTCCTCCACCTCCGACACCACCAACCCGGTGTCGGACCAGGCCGAGGTGAACGGCGTGCCCTGCATCACCACCGACACGCCGTGGGAGGCCTGGTTCTTCGGCCGCAAGGGCGACCCCAAGGTCGGGTTCGACTGGACCTATCATTTCTTCTGGGGCGAGGCGGACGCCGCCGCCGCGCTCACCGGCATGTGGGATTCGGTGCCGACCAACAAGAAGGTCGGTGTGCTGTGGTCCAACGATCCCGACGGCGTGGCACTCGGCGACCCCGAGCACGGGCTGTCGGGCCTGTATCGCAAGGCCGGCTACGAGGTGGTCGATCTGCGCATGTTCCCGCTGATGAGCGGCGATTTCACCGCGCAGATCTCGGACCTGAAAAAAGCCGGCGTGGATATTCTGAACGGCGTGTTCATCCCGCCCGATTTCGCCACCTTCTGGACCCAGGCCGCCCAGCAGGGCTTCCGCCCCAAGGTCGCCACCATCCTCAAGGCGCTGCTGTTCCCCTCCGCGGTCGAGGCGCTGGGCGATCGCGGCGCGGGACTGTCGAGCGAGGTCTGGTGGTCGCCCAGCCATCCGTTCAAATCGAGCCTCACCGGCCAGACCGCGGCACAATATGCCGCCGCCTGGACCGCGGCGTCGAAAAAGGAATGGACCCAGCCGCTCGGCTTCAAGCACGCGCTGGTCGAGGTCGCCATCGACGCGCTGAAGCGCAGCGCCTCGGTGGGCAGCCCCGAGGCGATCCGCGACGCCATCAAGACCACCAACATGCAGACGCTGGTGGGCAAGGTGGATTGGAAGTCCGGCCCGATGCCCAACATCTCCACCACGCCGCTGGTCGGCGGACAATGGACGCCAGGCAAGCAGTTCAAATACGATCTGCTGGTGGCCAACAACAAGCCGGCGCCGTTCATTCCGGTGGCGAAGCCGTTTGAGATCATCAAATACGGCTGATCGCTTGACTGCCTGCCGTCGCGTGCCAGGATCGGCGCCACGCGCCGATCCGAGCGCGACGGGAGGAACCAGATGCAGCACAGCACGGACCGGATTCTGACCACCCATGTCGGCAGCCTGCCGCGGCCCGACGATCTGGTGGCGATGATGCAGGAACGCCAGGCCGGCCGGCCGGTGGATCGCGCCGCGCTCGCCGCCCGTGTGCGCGCCGCGGTCGCCGAGGTGGTCGCCAGACAATGCGACATCGGCATCGACATCATCGCCGACGGCGAGATGAGCAAGGTCGGGTTCATCCCCTACATCAATGACCGCCTCGAAGGCTTCGCGCCGTCGGATCGCCCGCAGGGCGGCAGCTACTGGGGCGCCTCGCGCGATGCCCGCGCGTTTCCCGATTATTATGACTGGGTCGCCAAGCAGCCAGGCACCGCCGGCAATGTCGGCGCCACGCGCTGGTCGTGCTGCGGCCCGGTGGCCTACAAGGGCGCGCAGGAGCTGGCCACCGACATCGACAATCTGACCGCCGCACTCGCCGGGCGGCGCCATGTCGAGGCGTTCATGCCCTCGATCTCGCCGACCAATGTCGAGGACTGGGACTATAACGATCATTATCCCAACGATGACGATTATCTCGAAGCCATCGCCGAGGCGCTGCGCGAGGAATATCACCGCATCGTCGATGCCGGCCTGCTGCTGCAGATCGACGATCCGGCGCTGGCCACCAACTGGCTGCTCTATCCGGACCGCGATCTGGCCACCGTGCGCAACTGGGCGGCGCGCCGGGTGGAGGTGCTGAACCACGCGCTGCGGGATATTCCAAAGGAAAAAATCCGTTACCACACCTGCTATTCCATCAATATGGGCCCGCGCGTCCACGACATGGAGCTGAAGCACATCATCGACATCATGCTGCGCATCAAGGCCGGCGCCTTCAGCTTCGAAGCGGCCAATCCGCGCCACGAGCATGAATGGACCCTGTGGGCGGATGCCGGCCTGCCCGACGACGCGGTGCTGATCCCTGGCGTGATCACCCATTCGACCACGCTGGTCGAACATCCCGAACTGGTGGCGCAGCGCATCGAGCGTTTCGCCTCGGTGGTCGGGCGCGAGCGGGTGATCGCCGGTGGCGATTGCGGCTTCGCCAGCTTCGCCACCTCGCACGAGATGCACGCCTCCATCGTGTGGGCGAAGCTTGCCGCCCTGGTCGAGGGCGCGCACATCGCCTCGCGCCATCTGTGGAAAAAGGCAGCGTGATGCGCGCGCCCGGCGCGTGCCTGCTCGCGCTGCTGCTCGCCGGCCCGGCGATGGCGGCGGATCACATCACCATCGGCTTCATCTCCACCCTCACCGGCCCGGGCGGTCTTACCGGCATCAAGACCCGCGAGGGCATGCGCCTTGGCATCGAGGTTCTGGGCGGCAAAATCGGCGGTCTGCCGGTTACCTTCCTGTCCGAGGATGACCAGCAGAAGCCCGAGATCGGCCGCCAGATCGCCGAGAAATATCTGTTGCAGGATCATGCCGACGTGGTCGTTGCCGGCGGCTTCTCCAACGTCTTTCTCGCCATCGAAGGGGTGGTCGCCAAGGCGAAAATTCCGGTGATCAGCGTCAATGCCGGCCCCTCCGCGCTCGCCGGCAAGGAATGTTCGCCTTATTTCTTCAGCACCTCCTGGCAGGGCGACAATTACGCCGAGGCGATGGGCGCGGCGCTGGAAAAACGCGGGGTGAAGAACCCCTATCTGATGGCGCCCAACTACGTCGCCGGTCGCGACGTGCTCACCGGCTTCAAGCGCAGCTTCACCGGCCCGCTCGCCGGGGAGGTCTATACCCCGCTCGCGCAGCTCGATTTCTCCGCCGAGCTCGCCTCGCTGCGCGCCGCCAACCCCGGCGCGGTGTTCGTCTTTTATCCCGGCGGGCTGGGGCTGCAATTTCTCAAGCAATGGGCGCAGTCGGGCCTGGGCGAGAAAATCCCGCTCTACACCGCCTACACGCTCGATGTGACCTCACTGCCCGCGGTCGGCGAGGCGGCGATGGGCACCGAGCTCACCAGCTTCTGGAGTGCCGAGCTCGACAATCCCGCCAACAAGAGGTTCGTCGCCGCCTACCGCAAGATGTTCGATGGCCCGCCGATGGAATATGCCGCCCAGGCCTATGATTCGATCATGCTGCTGGATGCCGCGGTGCGCGCGATCGGCGGCAGGATCGAGGACAGGCCGGCATTCCTGGCCGCGATCCGCGCCGCGAAGTTCGACTCCGTGCGCGGCAATTTCCATTTCGCCAATGACGGCTTTCCGACGCAGGATTTCTACCTCGAAAAAATCGTCCGCGGGGCGGACGGCAAGCCCACCATGAAGCTGGAGGACAAGGTGCTGGCGGACCATTCCAACGCCTACGCCAAGGAATGTCCGCTGAAGTAGACAGCGGGGTTTTTATTGGCGGATATTTGAGCCGTGAGGGACCGCCCCCCACCCCGGCCCTCCCCACAAGGGGGAGGGAGTTGTCTGTCTTCTCCCTCCCCCTTGTGGGGAGGGTCGGGGTGGGGGTGTCGCGACGGTCTTGGTTTTGGCGGAGAGCCGCCGTTATTTCATTACGCCGATGTCGGACCGGCAGAATCCGTCCGCCCAGGTGATCCGTCCCACCGCGCGATAGGCGGCCGTGCGCGCGGCGGCGATGGTGGGTCCGCTGCCCACGATGGTCAGAACCCTGCCGCCATCAGCCACGATCTGGTCGCCCAGCGCGCGCGTGCCGGCGTGAAACACCATCACGTCGGGTGTCGCGGCGGCTTCATCCAGCCCGCCGATCACGCCGCCGCGCGCCACCGCGCCCGGATAGCCGGCCGCGGCCATCACCACGCCCACGCTCGCCGCATCGGCCCAGCGCAGATCGAAATCGGCGAGCTCGCCCTCGCACGCGGCAACCAGTGCGGCGAGCAGATCGCTTTTCAGCCGCGGCAGCAGCACCTGGGTTTCGGGATCGCCGACCCGTGCATTGAACTCGATCAGTTTCGGCCCCGCGTCGGTCAGCATCAGCCCGGCGAACAGGATGCCGCGAAACGGCGTGCCGGCCGCCGCCATCGCCGCGAGCGTCGGGCGGATGATCGTTGCCATCACCGTCTCGATCAGCGCCGGGGTGGCCTCGGGCGGTGGTGAGATCGCGCCCATGCCGCCGGTGTTGGGGCCGGTGTCGCCATCGCCCACGCGCTTGTGGTCGCGCGCGGCGCCCAGCGGGATGGCGTTGGTGCCGTCGCACAGCGCGAACACCGACATCTCGGTGCCCACCATGCATTCCTCGATCACCAGGCTCCGCCCCGCCGCGCCCATGCTGTGATCGCGCATCATCGCGTTCACCGCGGCCACCGCCTCGTCCACGCTGGCCGCCACCACCACGCCCTTGCCGGCGGCCAGCCCGTCGGCCTTCACCACGATCGGCGCGCCGTGCGCGCGGATATGGGCGATCGCCGCGTCGGCATCGTCAAAGCGCGCCCAGGCGGCGGTGGGGATGCCGGCCTTGTCGCAGATCGCCTTGGTGAAGGACTTGCTGCCCTCCAGCCGCGCGGCCGCCATGCTCGGCCCGCAGCAGGCGATCCCGGCGGCCGCGCACGCATCGGCGATGCCCGCGACCAGGGGCGCCTCGGGTCCGGGCAGCACCAGGTCGATCGCGTTGTCGCGCGCGAAGCCCACGAGCCCGGCCACGTCGTCGGCGGCGATCGCCACGTTGGTGCCGCAGGCGGCGGTGCCCGGATTGCCTGGCGCGATGAACAGTTTTGTCAGCAGCGGGCTGCCCGCCAGCGCCCAGGCCAGCGCATGCTCGCGCCCGCCGCCGCCCACCAGGAGGATGTTCATCGCCCGCTCTCCATCACTTCAAACCGCCCGCGCTCTAGCATAGGCTGGCCCGATGGATCAGCCCTCACCAAAGCCGCCCGGCAACCTGCCCGAATTCAGCGTCTCCGAAATCTCGGCGGCGGTGAAGCGCACGCTGGAGGGCGCGTTCGGCCGGGTGCGGGTGCGCGGCGAGATCACCGAGCTGAAGCGCTACCCGTCCGGGCACATCTATTTCTCGCTCAAGGACGAGGGCGGCAAGATCGCCGCGGTGGTGTGGAAATTCGCGGTGCCGCGCCTGGGGCTGCAACCCGAAAGCGGCGTCGAGGTGATCGCCACCGGCAAGGTGTCGTCCTATGGCGACCGCTCCAGCTACCAGATCATCGTCGATCGGCTGGAATTCGCCGGCGCGGGCGCGCTGCTGGCGCGGATCGAGGCGCTGAAGGCCAGGCTCGCCGCCGAGGGGCTGTTCGACCCGGCGCGGCGGCGCAAGCTGCCGCTGCTGCCCGGCGTGATCGGCGTGGTCAGCTCGCCGCAGGGCGCGGTGATCCAGGACATCCGCACCACCATCGCCCGGCGCTTCCCCCGCCCGATCCTGCTCTGGCCGGTGCCGGTGCAGGGCGAGGGCGCGGCGGCGAAGATCGTCGCCGCCATCGAGGGCTTCGACGCCATCGTCCCTGGCGGGCCGGTGCCGCGCCCCGATGTGCTCATCATCGCGCGCGGCGGCGGCAGCCTCGAAGACCTGATGGCCTTCAATGACGAGGCGGTGGTGCGCGCCGCCGCCGCCTGCTCGATCCCGCTGATCTCGGCGGTGGGCCATGAGACCGACACCACGCTGATCGATTTCGCCGCCGACCAGCGCGCGCCCACCCCCACCGCGGCGGCCGAGCTCGCGGTGCCGGCGCGGCTGGATCTGCTCGCCGATCTCGCCCACACCGCCGCCCGCCTCGCCGGCGCGCTCGCGCGCGGCACCCAGACCCGGCGGATGGCGCTGGAACGCGCCGCCGCGCGGCTGCCCGACCTGCCCGGCCTGCTGGGTTTCGCGCGCCAGCGGGTGGATGACCGCGCGCTGCGGCTGCGCCGCGCCCTGCCGGCGTTGGTGCAGATCCGCCGCGCCGCGCTGCTGCGCGCCGAGCGCGGCATG
>DAHWBL010000111.1 GCA_027323595.1 Acetobacteraceae bacterium
GCCGATGACGTGCGCGCCGCCGCCCAGCTCGCGCGCGCGCAGGGCGCCGCACTTGGCGAAACCTTGCCACCGGAGCTTGCACCATGCTTCGCGGCGCCGACCTCGCGCGAATCTTGCTGATCCCGTCATGAGTTCCCTGCACTGGCACAGCGCCACCGAACTCGCGGCCGACATCGCCGCGCGCAAATTATCGCCCGTCGAGCTGGTCCAGGCGCTGTTCGATCGTGCCGACCGGCTCGATCCCACACTGAATATCTATATCCTTCGCGACAAGGACGCAGCCCTCGCCGCCGCGCGCGAGGCCGAACGCGAAGCCGCCTCGGGCCGCCTGCGCGGCAGCCTGCACGGCGTGCCGGTGGGGGTGAAGGACATCATCGATGTCGCCGGCCTGCCGACAACCTGCCATTCGCGCCTGCGCCTGGATCACCTCGCCGCGACCGACGCAACCTGCGTCGCCAAATTACGCGCTGCCGGCGCGATCATTCTTGGCAAGCTCGCGACGCATGAATTCGCCCTCGGCGGTCCCGCGTTCGACCTGCCGTTTCCGCCCGCGCGCAATCCATGGAACCGCGCCCATCATCCCGGCGGCTCCTCCTCGGGCTCCGGCGCGGGCCTTGCCGCCGGCCTGTTCCCGCTTGCACTCGGCACCGACACCGGCGGGTCGATCCGCAATCCCGCAAGCTGCTGCGGCATACTTGGCCTGAAGCCGACCACCGAACTGGTCAGCCGCGACGGCGTTTTTCCGCTCGCCTGGAGTCTTGACCACGTCGGACCGATGGCACGCCGCGCCGCCGACGCCGCACTTGCGCTCGATGCCATGACCGACGGGCGCGCGCGCGCGGGCAGCGAACTTGGCCACGGCGTGCGCGGCCTGCGCATCGGCTTCGTGCGGCATTTTCATGAGCGCGACATGATGGCCGCCCCCGAGGTCGCCGCCGCGCTCGACGATGCCGCGCGCGGCCTTGCCGGTGCCGGCGCGATCGTCGCTGATGCCACCTTGCCCGATCTCAATGTGTTCGCCGCGGTCAATCGCACCATACTCAACGCCGAAGCGTGGTCTGTGCATGCGCCCTGGCTGCGCGACCGCGCCGGTGAATACGGCGCGATGGCGCGACGGCGCCTGATGGTCGGCGCCTTCATTCCCGCCGAACATTATCTCGCCGCCCTGCGCGAACGCGCCCGACTGATCGCCTCGGTGAACGAGGCATTCGCGAAGTTCGACGTCCTGCTCTGCGCCAGCGCGATGGACCCGGCCTGCCGCATCGACGACGAAGCCGAACTCGCCCGCACCTATGTGCGCCAGGCACGCGCGCCCTTCAATGTCACCGGCCACCCGGCCCTGGCGATGATGGCCGGCCTGTCCGCGCAGCGGCTGCCGTTGTCGCTGCAACTGGTCGCCCCCTATCACGGCGAGGCGCGCCTGCTGCGCGTCGCGCAGGCCTGGGAAACCATCAGCTTCTGTGCTGACCTGCATCCGTTCGACTGAGATGCACACACGAAACTCCGCTCCGAAGCCACCGAGGAGTCGCCGTCCGCGATGACCACCCCGATGTTGACCCTGCTCAACGCCGCCCGGCTCGCGCAGCACCGTGCCGAAGGCTTCTGGCGCGACGAAACCCTGTACCACCTGGCCGCCGCGCACGCCCGCTCCACCCCCGACCACCCGGCGCTGCGCGACCGCTTCCGCGCGCTCAGCTGGTCCGCGCTGGTCGACGCAGCGGATCGTCTGGCCGCGGACCTGCATCGTCGCGGCCTGCGTCCGGGCCGGCGCGTCGCGGTCTGGCTGCCGGCGCGCATCGAGACCGCGATCGTTCTTCTTGCCTGTTCACGCAACGGTCTTGTCTGCTGCCCGTCGCTGCATCGTGATCACACCGTCGCCGACATCGTCGCATTGCTCGCCCGCATGCGTGCCGAGGCGCTGATCGTGCAGCCTGGCCATGGCGCCGACACCGCGCGCGCCGACATTCTCGCCGCCGCCCGCGCTCTGCCCTCGATGCGCCACATCTACGCGCTGCCGCCCGCCGAAGCCTCCGCACCGTTCGCCGATCTCACCGCCGATGCCGCGCCGATCAACAACGATCCAGATTGCATCAGCTATCTCGCCTTCACCTCCGGCACCACCGGGCAGCCGAAAGGGGTTATGCATTCCGACAACACGCTGCTCGCCAACGCCCGCGCCATGTCGTCGGACTGGAATTTCACCAACCGCTCGGTGCTCTACAGCATGAGCCCGCTCAGCCATAATCTGGGCCTTGGTGCGCTGGTCTGTGCCATCCTGACCGGTGCGGAGCTGGTGCTTCATGATCTGCCGCGTGGCCAATCCCTCTGTGACCGCCTGGAACAAACCGGCGCGAGCTTCCTGTTCGGGGTGCCGACCCATGCGTTCGATCTGCTCGCCGAACTGCGCGAACGCCCCGGCGCGCGCATCGGCCGCCTGTCGGGCTTTCGCATCTCCGGCGCCGCCGCACCCGAGCACGTGATCACCGGCCTGCTCGCCCACGGCGTGGTGCCCCAGGCCGGCTACGGCATGACCGAAACCTGTTCGCACCAATACACCTTGCCCGATGATTCTCCCGCGCTGATCGAGCAAAGTTCCGGGCGCGCCTGCCCGGGCTACGCCGTGCGCATCGTCGCCACCGACGATCCGCAGCGGGTGCTGCCCGCCGGCGAGGTCGGCCAGATCGCAGGTCGCGGCGCCAGCCTGATGCTCGGCTATTACGACGACCAGGCCGCGACCGAAGACAGCTTCAACGATGATGGCTGGTTCCTCACCGGCGATCTCGGCTGGCTCGATGAAGCCGGCTATCTGCGCGTGACCGGTCGCAAGAAAGACCTGATCATCCGCGGCGGCCACAACATCTATCCCGCGCGGATCGAACAACTCGCCAGCCGCCACCCCATGATCGACAAGGTCGCGGCGTTCGCCGTGCCCGATGAACGTCTGGGCGAAAAAATCTGCCTCGCCCTGGTGCCGCGCGACGTGGCACCTGATCCGCAATCGGTGCTCGCCCATCTCGATGAACAAGGTCTGTCACGCTACGACATGCCCGAATATATCGTCGTTCTGGACGCCATGCCGCTGACCGCGAGCGGAAAAATCCTCAAG
>DAHWBL010000121.1 GCA_027323595.1 Acetobacteraceae bacterium
TATTCGCCGGCGACGGGGCTGCCGATCGAGGCGCAGACGGTCAGCCAGATGGTCGATCGGGTGCTGGCGATGCCGCCAGGCACGAGGCTGCTGCTGCTCGCGCCGGTGGTGAGCGACCGCAAGGGTGAATATCGCAAGGAACTCGCCGAGTTGCAGCGCCGCGGTTTCACGCGGGTCAAGATCGACGGCACGCTCTACGAAATCGGCGAGGTGCCGGCGCTGAACCGCAAGATCCGGCATCAGATCGAGGCGGTGGTCGATCGGGTGGTGGTGCGCGACGACCTCGCCCAGCGGCTGGCCGACAGTTTCGAGACCGCGCTTGGCCTGTCCGACGGGGTGGTGTTCGCCGAGGATGCGACGAGCGGGGCGCGCACGGTGTTCTCCTCGCGCTTCGCCTGTCCGGTGTCGGGCTTCTCGATCACCGAGATCGAGCCAAGGCTGTTCAGCTTCAACAGCCCGCATGGCGCCTGTCCGGCGTGCGACGGGCTGGGGGTCGAGATGTTCTTCGATCCGATGCTGGTGGTGCCCAGCGAGGCGCTGTCGCTTGGCGAAGGTGCTGTCGCACCCTGGATCAACAGCAAATCGCCCTATTACGACCAGACCCTGCAAAGCATCGCGCGGCACTTCAAGGTGGCGATGCGCACGCCCTGGCAGGATTTGCCCGACGCGGTTCGGCAGTGCGTTCTGTATGGGTCCGACAAGGAAGATATCGCATTTTCCTACAAGGATGGGGTCCGCAACTACACGGTGACCAAGCCGTTCGAGGGGGTGCTGCATAATTTGCAGCGCCGCTTCGCCGAGACCGACAGCGCCTGGGTGCGCGAGGAGATGTCGCGCTATCAGGCGGAGAAGCATTGCGCGGTGTGCGGCGGCGCGCGGCTGCGCCCCGAGGCGCTGGCGGTGAAGGTGGCCGGCAAAAACATCGCCGAGGTCTCGGAACTGTCGATCCGCCATGCGCATCGCTGGTTCGCCGGGGTGGCCGACACGCTGACCCCGCAGCGGCTTGAGATCGCGCGGCGCATCCTGCGCGAGATCGATGAGCGGCTGCGGTTTTTGGTCGATGTGGGGCTCGATTATCTGACGCTGGCGCGCGGTTCGGCGAGCCTGTCGGGTGGCGAGAGCCAGCGCATTCGCCTGGCCAGTCAGATCGGCTCGGGGCTGACCGGTGTGCTCTATGTGCTCGATGAGCCCTCGATCGGGCTGCACCAGCGCGACAATGAGCGGCTGCTGGGCACGTTGCGGCGGTTGAAGAGCCTTGGCAACACCGTTTTGGTTGTGGAACATGATGAGGACGCGATCCGCGCCGCCGACCATCTGATCGACATGGGCCCGGCGGCGGGCGTGGAAGGCGGGCACGTGGTGGCGTCGGGCACGCCGGCGGAGGTTTCGGCAAATCCGAAGTCGCTGACGGGCGATTATCTGTCCGGGCGGCGGCGGATCGAGATCCCCGCGGTGCGGCGCAAGATCGATCGGCGGCGGATGCTGAAGGTGATCGGCGCGCACGGCAACAATCTGCGCGATGTCGATGCGGAGTTCCCGCTGGGCAGCTTCACCTGCGTGTGCGGGGTGTCGGGCGGCGGCAAATCGACGCTGGTGGTGGACACGCTCTACAAGGCGGCGTCGCGCCGGCTGATGGGGTCGGGCGAGGTGCCCGCGCCGTACCAGAAAATCGAAGGTCTTGAGCTGCTCGACAAGATCATCGACATCGACCAGTCGCCGATCGGCCGCACGCCGCGTTCCAACCCGGCCACCTACACCGACCTGTTCGCGCCGATCCGTGACTGGTTCGCCGAGTTGCCGGAATCACGCGCGCGCGGCTACAAGCCTGGCCGCTTCAGCTTCAACGTGAAGGGCGGGCGCTGCGAGGCGTGCCAGGGCGACGGGCTGATCAAGATCGAGATGCACTTCCTGCCCGACATGTTCGTCACCTGCGACACCTGCAAGGGCGCGCGCTATAATCGCGAGACGCTGGAAGTGAAGTTCCGCGGCAAGTCGATCGCCGACATCCTGGCGATGACGGTGGACGAAGCCACGCCGTTCTTTTCGGCGGTGTCGCGCATCCATGACCGACTGTCGATACTTTCGCGCGTGGGGCTTGGCTATATCAAACTCGGGCAGCAGGCCACCACGCTGTCGGGCGGCGAGGCGCAGCGGATCAAGCTGGCCAAGGAGCTCGCCCGTCGCGCCACCGGGCGCACGCTGTATATTCTGGACGAGCCCACCACCGGGCTGCATTTCGAGGATGTGCGCAAGCTGCTCGAAGTGCTGCACGCGCTGGTGGATGCGGGCAATTCCATCGTGGTGATCGAGCATAATCTGGAAGTGCTCAAGACCGCCGACTGGCTGATCGATCTTGGTCCGGAGGGCGGCGATGGCGGCGGGATGATCGTCGCCGCCGGCACACCCGAGGCGGTGGCGCAAAATCCGGCGAGCCACACGGGCAAATTCCTCGCCGCATTGCTGGCCCGCGCGCCGGCGCCCAAGGCGAAGAAGCGCGCGACCCGCTGAGGCTGCTCAGACCGGCAGGCTCGCCGTCGCCACCAGACCGCCTTCGGGGCGATTGGCAAGCGTCACGTCGCCGCCATGCGCGCGCAGGATGTTGCGCGCGATCGGCAGGCCAAGGCCGGTGCCGCCGGTTTCGCGGTTGCGGCTGGATTCGAGCCGGTGGAACGGTTCGAACACGCGCTGCATGTCGTCGGGCGGAATCCCCGGCCCGTCATCGGCCACCTCGATGCGCAGCAGCGGCGGACGCTCGCCAGACGGTGGCGGCAGCAGGCGCACACGGGCCGCCCCGCCATAGAGCAGCGCGTTGCCGACCAGATTGGCGATGGCGCGCTTGAGCGCCATCGGGCGGGCCTGGATGGTGAGGTGCTCGGGGCCGTCATAGCTCAGCCGCTCGGCGGGCTGGTCGGGGGCGGCGTCGGCGGCCTCGTCGAGCACGGTGCGCAGCAGCGCCGGCAGATCCATCGCGGTGGGCTGCTCGGAGCCGGAGATGTCCTTGCCGAACTGCAAGGTGGAGGCGACCATGGTTTCGAGCTGTTGCAGATCGCCGAGGAATTTGGTGCGCAGCTCGTCATCATCGATGAATTCGGCGCGCAGCTTCAGCCGGGTGATCGGGGTGCGCAGGTCGTGGCCGATGGCGCTGATCAGAAAGGTGCGGTCGGCGACGAAGCGGCGGATGCGCGCGGCCATGGTGTTGAAGGCGGCGGCGGCGGCGACCACCTCGGAGGGGCCGGTTTCGGGCAGAGGGGCGGCGTTGACATCGCGCCCGAGCCGTTCGGCGGCGGCGGCCAGCACCCGCACCGGGGCGGTCAGCCGACGGGCCGCCCAGACCAGAAGCATGGCGGCCACCGCGGTCATCAGCGCGAAGGCGGCGAGAAATCCTGGCGCGTGCAGCAGCCGTGGCGGCGGCGGATGCTCGCTGACCGACAGCCAGCGGCCATCGGGCAGGCGCATGCCGATCACCACGCGCAATTCCTGCTCGTCCCACAGAATGCGCGACTCGCGCGGGCGCAGCGGCTGCGGCAGCGGCACCAGCAGCATCGACAGGCGCAGGATGCGCTGTATCTCCACCGGCACCCGCACCAGCCCCAGGCCCGGCGGCTCGTCGGACAGCACCACGGTCATGTCGGGCGGCAGGTTCATCGCGCGCACCCGCGCGACCAGGTCCTCGGGCGGGGTCAGCACCACCACGCGATACAGGCCCATCACGCGCGTCGCGGCTTCCTGTGCCTCGGCGATGCGAATCAGGTCGCGGCGGTCGAGCGCGTGGATGGTGAGCCCGGCGAGCTGCACCACGGCGAGACCGGCGAGCACGATGAGGGTGGTGCGCCAGGCGAGGCTGCGCGGCCAAAGACGCAGGCGCATGCTGCGTTAAAGCCGTTCGACGGCGGCGGCCAGCACGTAGCCGCCGCCGCGCACCGTCTTGATCAACTGCGCGTGGCGGCCGTCATCCTCGAGTTTGCGGCGCAGGCGGCTGACGGCGACATCGATCGCGCGATCGAACGGGCCGGCCTGGCGGCCACGCAGAAGATCGAGCAGCATGTCGCGGGTGAGCACGCGGTTGGCGCGTTCGGCGAGCGCGAGCAGCAGGTCGAACTCGCCGGCGGTCAGCGCCACCTCCACGCCGTCGGGGTTGACCAGGCGGCGGCGCGTCGGCTCGATGGTCCAGCCGGCGAAGCGCAGGTTGCGGCCGGCATCCTCATGCGCGCCGGCACTGCGTTCGCCGGTGCGGCGCAGCACGGCGCGAATGCGGGCGAGCAGCTCGCGCGGGCTGAAGGGCTTGGGCACATAGTCGTCGGCGCCCAGCTCCAGGCCGATGATGCGGTCGGTCTCATCGCCCATGGCGGTGAGCATGACGATCGGGATGTCGGCCTGGCTGCGCATCCAGCGGGCCAGCTCCAGGCCGCTTTCGCCAGGCAGCATCAGATCGAGCACCACCAGATGATAATGCCCGTTCGGCCAGGCGCGGCGCGCCTCGCGGGCGTCGCGCACCGCGGTGACGCGAAAGCGGTGGCGTTCGAGAAAGCGGGCCAGAAGATCGCGAATCTCGCGATCGTCATCGACCACCATGACGTGCGGCATCTGCTCCATGCTTGTTACAATAGGCCCTCGCGACGCGCCGTGCAGCCATTGTTTCAATCGGTTGCAATTCGTCGCCCTGGTGAGACCTGCCCGCGCCTAAAAGGCAATTCACATGGTCGGAGGGAATTCATCATGCGCAATCGTTATGCTTTCGCACTGGCGATCGGCTCGGCGGTGTTGGCCGGCGGGCTGGCGCTGGCGGTGGCCCAGCCGGCGCCGCCGCCGGGGATGGGTGGGCCGATGGGCGGGCCGGGGATGGACGGACAGATGCAGGGGCCGCCGATGGGTGGCTGGCACGGCCCGTTTCATCATTTCTGGCACCATGATCGCGGCATGTTCAGCCTGATCCACACCGCGCCGGACCGCGCGCTGTCGGGCCCGGACGTGCAGAAGATCGCCGAGGGGCTGCTGCTGTGGAAGGGCAACCATGACTGGAAGGTGACCGAGGTGACCGAGCGCGACAAGGACAGCGTCGGCTTCGCCTTCGCCACCGCCAAGGGCGACGTGATCGCGCGCTTCACCATCGACCGCCATAGCGGGCAGTGGCAGCGGGTGAGCTGAGGCGCGGTCTGGCGGGAATACCGGGTCCGGCGCGCCGCGGCAGGGTCGCGGTGCGCGGGATTTGGTATATTCTGCGCGGATGCCGGCTTTCGTCACCGTCACGCTGAACCCCGCGCTCGATCTGGGCTGCGCGTTGCCGCGGCTGCTGCCCACGCACAAGCTGCGGGTGCCCGGCTATCATTACGACCCCGGCGGCGGCGGGCTGAATGTCGCGCGGGTGCTGCACCGGCTGGACGCGCAGGTGCGCGCGCTGGTGCTGCTGGGCGGCCATGGCGGGGAGTGGCTGGCCACCCTGCTGCGCGCCGAGGGGGTGGATTTCGAGGTGGTGCCGGTGGCCGCCGAGACGCGGGTCTGTCTCAATCTGCATGAGAGCGAGACCGGGCTGGAATATCGCATCATCCCCGAGGGCGCGCCGCTGACCGCCGCGGAGGCCGAGGCGGCGCGGCGGGCGGTTGGCGCGCAGACGCCGCGCTGGCTGGTGGCCAGCGGCAGCCTCGCGCCGGGCCTGCCGGATGATTTCTACGCGGTGCTGGCGCGCGGGCGCGGGGCGGCGCGGATCGCGGTGGATTGTTCGGGCCGGGCGCTGGCGCCGCTGCGTGGGCAGGGGCTTGATCTGTTGAAAGTGAGTCACAGCGAACTTGCGCTGATCAGCGGCGGCACGGTGGCCGAGGTGGAGGCGACCGCGCGCGCGCTGGTGGCGGACGGCACCGCCGCGATGGTGGCGGTGACGCTGGGCGAGGCCGGAGCGGTGCTGGTCGATGCGCGGACGGCGGTGCGGCTGCCGGCGCGCCAGGTGGCGGTGCGCAGCACGGTGGGCGCGGGCGATGCGTTTCTGGCCGGGCTGGTGCTGGCGCTGGATCAGGGGCGCGACCGGGAGGAGGCGCTGGATTTCGCCATCGGGGTGAGCGCCGCGGTGGTGGCCACCGAGGGCAGCGCGCGGCTCACCCCGCTCTGAGCGATCCCGCCGCGGCCTCGGCGAAGGTCTGTGCCAGGGCACGAAACTCCGCCTGCCGGGTGGCCTGCGCGCGCCAGGCGAGCGCGATGGAGCGCCAGCCGCCGGCACCTTCGAGCGGGCGCAGCACGATGTCGGTGCCGGCGGTGATGCCGGCCTCGATGGCGATGCGGGGCAGCAGCGTGATGCCGAGCCGGCCGGCCACCATCTGTACCAGCGTGTGCAGCGAGGTGGCGGCGAAGGCGTCGGTGTGCTCGCGCAGGCGGCCGCAGGCGGCGAGCACCTGGTCGCGCAGGCAATGGCCTTCTTCCAGCAGCAGCAGCGGCTCGGTTTCCAGGGCGGTGGCCGGGATCGCCTCCAGCGCGGCGAGCGGGTGGCCGGGTGGCAGGGCGACGAAGAACTCGTCGCGCAGAACGCTCGCCACCGACGCCGCGCCACAGGCGCAGGGCAGCGCGAGCAGCAGCAGATCGAGCCGCCCGGCATCGAGCCCGGCGAGCAGCCGGTCGGTGTTGTCCTCGCGCAGATACAGCCGCAGCCGGGGAAAGCGCGCGCGCAGCAGCGGCATCAGCCGGGGCAGCAGGAACGGCCCCACGGTCGGGATGACCCCCATGCGCAGGGTGCCCGACATCGGCGCGCGGGCGGCCTCGGCGGCATCGGCGACCGCCGCCAGCGCCAGCAGCGCGGCGCGCGCGTGCGTCACCAGTTCCTCACCCAGGCGGGTGAACACCACGTGTCTGCCGGCCTGGCGGTCGAGCAGGTCGGCATCGAGCAGGCGTTCCAGCGCGAGGATGCCGGCCGACAGGGTGGATTGGCTGACCGCGCAGGCCGAGGCGGCGCGGCCGAAATGGCGGTGCTCGGCGAGCGCGTCCAGATAGCGAAGCTGCTGCGGGGTGGGGAGCGGTTTCATCGCGCCGCGCGGTCAGCCCGGCGGCATCACGCACTGGCTGGCGAAACTGTCGTGCACATCCCGCACCGCCACGCCTTTGTACAGCTCGGCCAGATGGCCCTGCGCGTCGTGGCCGATCACCGTTCCGTACATGTTCTGAATCGGGTAATGGTTGGTGTTGAAAGCAAAGTTGCCGCGCACGCTGTCGAATTTCACGCCTTCCAGGGCGCGGCGGAAGGCCGGCTTGTCCTCGATGTCGCCATGCACGCCTGCGACCGCGGCGGCGATCAGCCGGGCGGTGTCGTAGGCGACCCCGGCGTAGGAGGACGGGATGCGGCCGTAGCGTTTGACGAAGGCGGCGGTGAAATCACGGCTCGCCTGGTTGTCCAGCGCGGCGGTCCAGTTGGTGAGCGTGGTGATGCCCAGCGCGGCATCGCCCATCGCCGCGAGATTCTGGGTGACGCTGCCGGTGCCGTTATAGAGCGGGATGTCACCAAGGCCGGCGGCGACATATTGCTTGACGAAGCCGATGGTCATGCTGCCGGGCAGGAAGAACAGCACCGAGGCGGGTTTTTTCTCGCGGATGTCGGCGATCTGCGGCGCGAAATCCATCTGCGGGAAGGCGGTGTAGACCTCGCCTTTGATCTCGCCGTGATAGTGCCGCTTGAAGCCCGACATCATGTCACGCCCGCCCGGATAGTTCGGGGCGAGCAGGAAGGCGCTGGCGACCTTGCGGGTGTCGAGAAACGTGCCGACGGATTCGTAGAGCGTGTCGTTCTGGAAGCTGGCGACGAACAGGTTGGGCAGACAGCCCTTGCCGGCGAGCTGGCTGGGGCCGGCATTGGCCGAGACGAAGAACACGCCGGCCTGGCTGATCGGACGGATCGCGGCGAGCAGCACGTTGGAAAAGATGATCCCGGTCATGATCTGGACGTGGTCGGATTCGATCATCTTGTCGGCGAGCTGGCGGCCGATGTCGGGCTTGGTCTGGTCGTCGCCGACGATCATCTCCACCGGCCGGCCGGCCCAGCGATGATCGGATTCGTCGAGTGCCAGATTGAAGGCATCGCGAATATCGACGCCGATCACGCCTTCGGCGCCGGACAGGGTGGTGATGAAGCCGAGCCGGATGGGCGAGGGTTCGGCGGCGCGGGCGGGCGAGAGCAGCAGCGCCGCGAGGCACAGCGCGGGCAGGATCGGGGAGCGCGGCATCGGCGCGGGTCAGCCGGCCGGCGGCATGTGGCAATCCTTGGCGTAGCTATCTTGAAGTTTGTCGACCGCCACGCCCTTGTAGAGCGCCACCCAGCGGCCCTTGGCATCCTGGCCGATCACGGTTTCATAGAAATTCTGGATCGGGAAATGGTTGGTGTTGAACGCGAAATATCCGCGCACGCTGTCGAACTTCACCTCCTCCAGCGCGCGGCGGAAGGCCGGCTTGTCCTCGATGTTGCCGTGCACGGCCTCGATCGCGGCGGCGAGCAGGCGGGCGGTGTCGTAGGCATCGGCGGCATAGGGCGAGGGGATGCGGTGATATTTCGCCTCGAACGCCTCGTCGAAATGCCGGCTCGCCGGATTGTCCAGCTCCTCGGCCCAGTTGGTGACCTGGATGATGCCTCGCGCGGTCTCACCGAGGGCGGGCAGGGTCAATGCATCGACGCTGCCCGCACCGGTGTAGAGCGGAATATCCTTGAGCCCGGCTGCGACATATTGCTTGACGAAATTCACCGTCATGCCGCCGGGCAGGAAGAACATCACCGCGTCGGGTTTCCTGGCGCGGATGTTGGCGATCTGGCTGGCGAAATCCATCTGCGGGAAGGCGGTGTAGACCTCGGCCATCACCTCGCCCTGGTAGTAGCGCTTGAAGCCGGTCATCATGTCGCGTCCGGCGGGGTAGTTCGGCGCGATCATGTAGACGCTGGGGATTTTCTTTTTGTCGAAATAGCTGCCGAGGCTTTCGAACAAGGTGTCGTTCTGGAAGCTG
>DAHWBL010000125.1 GCA_027323595.1 Acetobacteraceae bacterium
GTGCCGGGCAGCGCGCTGCGGGTCGCGCTCGCCGACGCGGTGATCGAAGGCGGGTTCGACGGGCTCGCTGACGATGGCGCGCTGCTGCTGCGCGTCGATGGCACCCGGCGTGCGGTGCGCGCCGGCGTGGTGCTGGAAGGGGCGCGCTGACATGCTGCTGGTGGTGGATGCGGGGAACACCAACGTGGTGTTCGCGGTGCATGACGGCAGCAACTGGCGCGGCACCTGGCGCATCGCCACCGACCCGCAGCGCACGTCGGACGAATACGCCGTCTGGCTGCTGTCCCTGCTCGGCCATGTCGGGCTGAAATCCGCCGACATCGACGGCGCGGTGATCGGCACCGTGGTGCCCGCCGCCCTGTATCATCTGCGCCGGCTGTGCCGGGACTGGTTCGCCACCGAGCCGCTGGTTGCCCGCGCCAGCCTGGACTGGGGCTTTGAAATCCGCATCGACAGCCCCGAGGAGGTCGGTGCGGACCGGTTGCTCAACGCGCTGGCGGCGCACACGCGCTATCGCGGGCCGCTGCTGGTGGTGGATTTCGGCACCGCGACCACCTTCGACGTGGTCGCCGAGGACGGCGCCTATGTCGGCGGCGTCATCGCGCCCGGCGTCAATCTGTCGCTGGAGGCACTGCATCGCGCGGCGGCGCGACTGCCGCGAATCGGCATCGGCCGGCCCCAGAAAGTGATCGGCCGGGCGACCGTGCCGGCGATGCAGTCCGGCATTTTCTGGGGCTATATCGGCATGGTCGAGGGGCTGATCGTGCGGATCAGCGCCGAATTCGGCGGCCCCGCGCCAATGCGGGTGATCGCCACCGGCGGGCTTGCGCCATTGTTCAGCGAAGGCACCGCGCTGATCTCGCGGATCGACCCTGATCTGACCCTTGAGGGTCTGCGCATGCTGGCGGATCGCAACCCGCGACCCCATCTCAGCAAAGACCGTTTACGACAATTTGAAAGCGACTGATGACCCTCCCCAACAGCGACATCGCCTTCCTGCCTCTCGGCGGGACCGGCGAGATCGGCATGAATCTCAACCTTTATCGCAGCGGCGACGCCTGGCTCGCGGTGGATTGCGGCATCGGCTTCGGGGGCGCGGAGCACCCCGAGATCGAAGTGATGATGCCCGACCCGAGCTTCATCGAGCAGCGGCGCGACAAGCTCGTCGGCCTGGTCATCACCCATGCGCATGAGGACCATATCGGCGCGGTGGCCTGGCTGTGGCCACGGCTGCGCTGCCCGATCATCGCCACCCCGTTCGGCGCGGCGGTGCTGCGGCGCAAGCTCGGCGAGGCCGGACTGCTGGGCGAGGCGCGGATCCGCGTGGTCGAACCCGGCGGCAGCTTCAGCCTCGGGCCGTTCGGCCTGCAATTCATGCCGGTGACCCATTCGGTGCCACAGGCCCAGGCCTTGGTGATCCGCACGGCGGCCGGCATCGTGCTGCACACCGGCGACTGGAAACTCGACCCCGAGCCGCTGGTCGGCCCGCCGACCGATGAGGCCGCCTTCGCGCGCCTCGGCGACGAGGGCGTGCTGGCGATGGTGTGCGACTCCACCAACGCGATGGTGGATGGCCGCTCCGGCTCGGAGGCCGCGGTGCGGCGCACCCTGGTTGATCTGGTCGGCTCGATCCGTGGCGGACGCATCGCGGTGGCCTGTTTCGCCTCCAACGTCGCGCGGGTGGCCACGGTCGCGCACGCCGCCGCGATGGCGCATCGCTCGGTCGCGCTGGTCGGCCGTTCGCTGCGCAATCTGGACGCGGCGGCGCGCGAATGCGGCCTGCTCGATGGCGTCGCCAGCTTCATCGACGAGGAAGACGCCGGCACCGTGCCCGACGAGCATCTGCTGATGCTGGTCACCGGCAGCCAGGGCGAACCGCGCAGCGCGCTGGCGCGCATCGCTGCGGACACCCACCCCAACATCGCGCTGGGGGAGGGCGACACCGTTATTTTCAGCAGCCGCGAAATCCCCGGCAATGAACGCGCGATCGGCCTGGTGCAGGACCAGCTCACCCGGCGTGGCGTGCGGGTGATCACCGATGCCGAGCACGCCGTGCACGTCAGCGGCCATCCGGCGCGCGAGGAATTGCGCCGGCTCTATGCGCTGGTGCGGCCCAAGATCGCGGTGCCGGTGCATGGCGAATGGCGGCATCTGAGCGCGCATGCCGAACTCGCGCGTGAATGCGGCGCGAGCCCGATTCTGCTGGAGGACGGCGACATCCTGTCGCTCGCGCCCGGCCGCGCCGCGGTGGTGGACAGCGCGCCGGTGGGCCGGCTGGTGGTCGACGGCACCCGCCTGGTCAACGCCGCCGGCGGCGTGATGGCGGCGCGGCGGCGCATGCTGTTCAACGGCCTGGTGATGGGCAGCGTGGCGGTGAACGCGCAAGGCCGGGTGGTCGGCCGCCCGGTGGTGTCCGCGCCCGGATTGTTCGACGAAGGCGACCCCGAGGAACGGCGCATGACCGACGAGTTCGCCCGGTCGCTGGACGGCATTCCGCCCGGGCTGCGCCAGGACGAGGAGGCGCTGGCGGAGGCGGCCCGCGCGGCACTGCGCCGGGCGCTTGGAAAGCGGCTGCAAAAGCGGCCGCTGGTCGATGTGCATCTGATCAGGGTCTGACGATGGGCTGGTTCACCGCGCTTGTCGTCTATGTGCTGATCTGGTGGACGGTGCTGTTCGCGGTACTGCCGTTCGGCACAAGGCCGGTGGCGGACGCCGACCAGGCGAGCGGCTGGCGCGGCGCGCCGGCGCGGCCGATGCTGTGGCGCAAGGTTCTGGCGACCACCGTGGTGGCGGCGATTCTGTGGGTGGGCGCCTATGTGCTGATCAGCGGCCCGTGGCTGAGTTTCCGCAGCGGACCGCTCGCTTTGCCCTATAATTAGGCGGATGCTTCACGTGCGCCCAGATCAGGCGCGAAAACAGCCGATTCCTGTCTGAACGCCTAATATTTCGTCGAAATTGCAGCATTTTTTGATGGACGCGGCGCGTGAACCGGAGGAATCATCAACGACAGGATGAGGTTGGTTCCTCGTCCTGCCGTGTGACTGGCGTTTCCTCCCCAAACTTGGCCCGCCGACCCGCTGGGGTTGGCGGGTCTTTCTTTTGCTAACGGATCGTCGTCGCGGAGTCACGCGATTTCATTCGATTTTCAACTATTTAACGAGATTTTATTGCGCGCCGGCATGTTGCGGCGCAGCAAAATGGCGCCGCCCCGCGACACGCGGCCGCCATCGCATCGACCACTGGCCCGCCGCGCGCCGCCCCTGTAGGGTCCGCCGAATCGACCCCACCTGCCTGTCCAGGAGCGACAATGCTTTTGTCCCGCGGCTTCTTCCCCACCCTCAAGGAAACCCCGGCCGAGGCGCAGATCGCCTCGCACCGGCTGATGCTGCGCGCCGGCCTGGTGCGTCAGACCGCGGCCGGCATCTACGCCTGGCTGCCGCTTGGCCTGCGGGTGCTGGACAACATCGCGCGCATCGTGCGCGAGGAGCAGAACCGCGCCGGCGCGCTCGAACTGCTGATGCCCACCATCCAGTCCGCCGATCTGTGGAAGCGCTCGGGACGTTATGAGGATTATGGCCGCGAGATGCTGCGCATCACCGACCGCCATGACCGTGAACTGCTGTACGGACCGACCAATGAGGAGATGATCACCGACATTTTCGGCCAGTCGGTGAAATCCTACCGCGATCTGCCGCGATGCCTCTACCACATCCAGTGGAAATTCCGCGACGAGGTGCGGCCACGCTTTGGCGTCATGCGCGGACGCGAATTCCTGATGAAGGACGCCTACAGCTTCGATCTGGATTATCACGCCGCGGTGCAGAGCTACCGGCGGATGATGCTCGCCTACATGCGCACCTTCCAGCGCATGGGCCTGAAGGCGATCCCGATGGCGGCCGACACCGGGCCGATCGGCGGCGATCTCAGCCATGAATTCATCATCCTCGCCCCGGTCGGCGAAAGCGCCGTGTTCTTCGATGCCGATTTCGAAAACACCGACTGGGTGAACGCGCATTTCGACTATGACAACACCGACGATCTCGCCACCTTTTATGACCAGATGACATCGCTCTACGCCGCCACCGAGGAAAAGCACGACGCCGCTGCCTGGGAGCGTGTGCCGCCGGCGCGCCGCCGCGAGGGGCGCGGCATCGAGGTCGGACAGATTTTCTATTTCGGCACCAAATATACCGCCTCCATGGGCGTGACCGTCGCCGGCCCGGATGGTGCGGCGGTGATTCCCGAAATGGGCAGCTATGGCATCGGGGTTTCGCGACTGGTCGGCGCGGTGATCGAGGCAAGCCATGACGAGGCCGGCATCATCTGGCCGGACGCCATCGCGCCGTTCCGCGCCGCCATCCTCAACCTCAAACAGGGCGATCCCGCGTGTGATGCCATGTGCGATCGCGCGCACGAAGCGCTGGGCGATCTGGCGCTGTATGATGACCGTCCCGAGCGCGCCGGGGTGAAATTCAACGATGCCGATCTGCTCGGCCACCCATGGCAGATCGTGATCGGCCCGCGAGGCGCGGCCGCCGGGCGGGTGGAGCTGAAGCGACGCGCCGATGGCACGCGCGAGGAGGTCAGCCTCGAAGATGCGCTGGCGCGCGTGCGCGGCTGATGTTCTCCAGCTTCGAGCGAGCGGTCGCCGGGCGCTACCTGCGTGCCAGGCGCGGGGAGCGCTTCGTCTCGATCATCGCCGGATTCTCTCTTGTCGGCATCGGCCTGGGCGTTGCGACACTGATCATCGTGATGAGCGTGATGGGTGGCCTTCGCGAGGAGTTGCTCAGCCGCATCCTTGGGCTGAACGGGCACCTTGGCGTCTATGGCGCGGCCGGGCCGCTGCGTGACTTTGATGCGCTGGCCGACAAAATTCGCGTGGTGGATGGGGTGGTGAGCGCGGTGCCGCTGGTCGAAGGCCAGGCGCTGCTGACCGGCGAGCATGGCGGCGCGGTCGGCGGCGCGGTGCGCGGGCTGCGCCAGGATGATCTGCGCCATCTGCCCTTTGTCGGCACCGGCATCGTCGCCGGCAGTCTCGATGATTTTTCCGGCACCGACGCGGTGGCGGTGGGCGTCGGGCTCGCCCGCCGCTTCGGCCTGCGCATCGGCTCGGACCTGACGCTGGTCAGCCCGCAGGGAATGGCCACCGCCTTCGGCACCGTGCCACGCATCCGCGCATACCGCGTGGTCGCGATTTTCTCAGCCGGCGTCAATGATTACGACAGCTCGGTGGTGTTCCTGCCGCTGGAAGCCGCGCAGATTTTCTTCCAGATGCAAAACGAGGTGTCGCAGATCGAGGTCATGGTCCGCGATCCCGACCATGTCGGCGCCATCAGCCGCGCGATCCGCGCCAGGCTCGATACCATGCCGATCCGGGTGACCGACTGGACCCAGAGCAACAACAGCTTCTTCGCCGCCGTCGAGGTCGAACGCAACGTGATGTTCCTTATCCTGACGCTGATCATCGTGGTGGCGGCGTTCAACATCGTGTCGTCGCTGATCATGATGGTGAAGGACAAGACACGCGATATCGCGGTGCTGCGCACGCTCGGCGCCGGACAGGGCGCGATCCTGCGCATATTCCTCATGTGCGGGGCCTCGGTCGGCGTGGTGGGAACCCTGGCAGGCACGCTGATCGGCGTGCTGTTCTGCCGCAACATCGAAGCGATCCGCCGCGTGGTGGAATCCATCACCGGCACCAACGTCTTCAACCCCGAGGTCTATTTCCTCACCCATCTGCCCGCCAAGCTGGAGTGGCGCGAGGTGACGCAGGTGATCGTGATGGCGCTCGCCTTGTCGCTGCTGGCAACGATCTATCCGGCCTGGCGTGCCGCGCGAACCGATCCGGTGGAGGCACTGCGCCATGAGTGAGCCGGTGCTGGAATTGCGCGCGGTGGCGCGGCGGTTTCGCAGCGGAGATGGTGAACTCGCCGTGCTGGCCAATGCAAGTCTGCAACTTGCCGCCGGTGAGATTGTGGCGCTGGTGGCTCCGTCAGGGGCCGGAAAATCCACCCTGCTGCATCTGGCCGGCCTGCTGGAACGCCCCGATGACGGCGCGGTGCTGATCGACGGCGTTGACACCGGCGGGCTGTCGGATGCAGCGCGCACCGCTATCCGCCGCGACCGGATCGGGTTTGTGTATCAGTTCCACCATCTGCTCGGCGAATTCAGCGCGGTGGAGAACGTGATGCTGCCGCAGATGATCGCCGGGGTCGGCCGCGCGGCGGCGCGCACGCGCGCGCGGATGTTGCTCACCCGCTTTGGTCTTGCCGCGCGGCTGGAGCATCTGCCCGGTCGTCTGTCCGGCGGCGAGCAACAGCGCGTGGCCATCGCGCGCGCGCTGGCCAACCAGCCCGGACTTCTGCTCGCCGATGAGCCAACCGGCAATCTTGACGAAGCGACCGCCTCCATCGTGTTCGAGGAGCTGCTCGGCGCGGTCCGCGCGCAGGGGCTCGCGGCACTGATCGCGACCCATAATCCGCAGCTTGCCGCACGCATGGACCGGGTGCTGACGTTGCAGGACGCAAAGGTGGTGCCCGGATGAGAATTCTGCTCCTGTTGCTGCTGCTCACCGGCTGCATGACCACCGATTCGGCCGAACGGCCTGGCCCGCACGGGCTGTACATCAGCGGCGGCGTCGGAGGATTTTGAGGCGATGGCATTGGCGGACTTCGTGCATCTGCGCGTGCATTCGGCCTACTCGCTGAGCGAAGGCGCGATCAAGGCCGACAAGATCCCCCAGCTCGCCCGTGATGCGGGCATGCCCGCGGTTGCGATCACTGACAGCTCCAACATGTTCGGCGCGCTGGAATTCTCCCAGGCCTGCATGGCCAAGGGAATCCAGCCGATCATCGGCTGCCAGATCGGCCTGCTGCGCGAGGATGGCAAGGACCTGCCACCGGACCAGATCGTGCTGCTCGCGCGCACGCCCGAGGGCTTTGCCAATTTGCGCCGGCTGTCATCGCTCAGCTTCCTGCGAGGTGATGCCACCGCGCCGCAACTGCCGGTCGAACTGGTCTGCGAACATGCGGGCGGATTGCTGCTTCTCACCGGCGGCGCGCTCGGCCCGCTTGGTCGCCTGCTCGGCGAGTCCCGCCCTGATGCCGCGGCCGCACTGCTTGATCGTCTCGCGCGCGCGTATGGCGATGCGCTCGCGGTTGAGCTGCAACGTCATGGCACCAGCTTCGAAAAATCTGTCGAGCCAGGGCTGATCCAGCTCGCCGACGCCGCCGGCATCCCGCTCGTTGCCACCAACGAATGCTACTTCGCGCGCCCCGAAATGGCCGAGGCGCACGATGCGCTGCTCTGCATCGCCCAAGGCCGCACCATGGCCGAGGCGGAGCGGCGCCAGGTAACCGCGGAGCACTGGTTCAAGCCGGCCGATCAGATGCGCGCTTTGTTCGCGGACCTGCCGGAGGCGTGCGACAACACGCTGGCCATCGCGCGGCGCTGCGCGGTGATGGCCGAAAGCTGCAAGCCGCAACTGCCGATGTGTCCCAAGGTGCGGCCTGGCGCCAACGAGGAAGAAACCGTTCGCGCGATGGCCGCCGAAGGGCTCGCCCGGCGGCTCGACGTGATCGGCGCGGATGAGGCCACACGCACGCGCTACAACGAACGCCTTGCCTTCGAGCTCGATGTCATCGCCAAAATGGGCTTCGCAGGCTATTTCCTGATCGTTGCTGATTTCATTCAATGGGCGAAATCCAACCTCATTCCTGTGGGCCCCGGGCGTGGTTCGGGCGCGGGCTCGGTCGTCGCCTGGGCGCTCACCATCACCGACCTCGATCCGCTGCGGTTCAACCTTCTGTTCGAGCGCTTCCTCAATCCCGAGCGCGTGTCGATGCCTGATTTCGACATCGACTTCTGCCAGGAACGCCGCGACGAGGTGATCGACTATGTGCGCGGCGAATA
>DAHWBL010000143.1 GCA_027323595.1 Acetobacteraceae bacterium
GGCCCGAAACGGCGCGGCGATGAGTGCCGGGCCGCTGGTGTTCGCGGCGAGGTGCGCCACGACATCGCCCCATCCGCGGGACGATGTTGCCGAGGCGGGCTCGCGCCCGCCAATTCGAATCTTTTCTGCTCCAGCCATGCACTCATGCCGCTCATGGCACAGCCCCGGCCAGCTCGGATGCACCAAACGCGGCCATCGCGCGGGCCATGCCCACCCGCTCCTCGCCGGCCCGGCGCGCCTCCGCCTCCGCCTTGTCGCGCGCGCGCCTGGCCGCCGAAATCCGCAGCAAAAACGGCACCTCGCGCACATGCCGGTCAAGCAGCTCCAGCGCATCGCCGTCCCAGCCCATCGCGGTCAGCGGCTCACGCGCCGGCGTCGGCTCGATGCGATCGAGCTCCGTGCCCAGAGGCAGAATATGAAACAAGGCATCGAACAGCGCGTTGCAATATTCCTGCACGATGTAGGTCGCGCCGGCATACCCCATGAACGGCGTGCCGGTGGCGCGGCGAATGATCGCGCCAGGAAAGCTCGCCGGAATATAGACCGCGCGGGCATTGCATTCGGCCATATACATGCGCTCGTTGAACGAGCCGAACAGCACCAGCGGCGCGGCGCGATGAATGCGCGCGCGCACCTCCGCGTTGTCGGGCTTCACCCCCGCGCTGCGCGAGATGGCGAACGCACACGGCACTCCCATCTCCTCATGCAGGAAATGGCGCACACCGCGCGCATAGGTCTCGGTCGCGACGATGCCGAAATCCGCCGTTGCAAAAAAATCCTGCGTCACCGAACGCCACAAATCCCAGATCGGCTTGATCGTCGTGTGTTTCTCGCGCGCGATGAACGGCTCGGGATCAACTCCCGCCAGTTCCCCCAGCGCGCGCAAAAAATTGGTCGTCGCATGCAGCCCGATCGGCGCCTGCAGATAGGGCTTGCCCAGGTCCTCGCACAGCTTGCGGCCGAACTCGCGGTACAGGCACACATTCACCGCCGCATCGGCAAGCCGCGGAATATCCTCCACATGCGCGCCGAGCGGAAAGCTCAAATTGACCTCGCAGCCAATGCCCTCGATCAGCCGGCGTATCTCCGCCAGATCAGACGGCATGTTGAAGGTGCCATAGATCGGGCCAACGATGTTGACCAGCGGCCTCGCCCCCTCCGGTCGCGCCGGTGACTTGCGGGATTTGGATTTCTTCAGCCCGAACTCGTTCCACAGCCAGTTGATCGCGCGGTCCGCCGCCTGCCACTGGTCCTCGTCGATGGTGCGCGGAATGAAGCGCATGATCCCCGAACCCTCGGGCGTCACCCCGCCGCCGATCATCTCGGCGATCGAGCCGGTCACCACCACCGCCGGCAGGTCCTGATCGCCCACCGCCCCGGCCCGGCGCATCGCCTCCTCGGTGCCCTGGCTGGAAAGATGCTCCTCGCCAAGCCCCGTGACCACAACAGGCAACTCGTGCGGCGGCAAGGCATCGGTGTAATGCAGAACCGCGGTCACCGGCAGATTCTCGCACCCCACCGGACCATCGATCACCACGCGCAATCCACGCACCGCGGCAAAGCTGTAGACCGCCCCCCAATAGCCGCCGGCCCGGTCGTGATCGAGCACCAGCATCGCTAGCTTCCCATCGCCTGGTTGGCCGCCGCGCGTGCGCGCGTCTCGCGCGCACGCCGATTGCGCTCGCGCAGGCCCGGCGGGTCGGAGGGAATATCGGTCCAGCCATACCCCGCGGTCGGACCGGTGCCGACATCGGCGAAAAACTCACGCATCTGCGCGAACCTTGCCTTGCCCGAGGTCTGCGCCGCCACGATCCCGCCAAGCGCGCCCATGCCAGGCGCACCGAACAGCGGCCTGGCGGACACCATATTGGTGAAATATATCGCCGGAATCCCCATCTCCTTGGCGCTCTGCACCAACGGCGTGGTGCCGATCGCAAGATCAGGCCGCACCTCGCGCATCGCCGCGACATCCTGCTCAAGAGCGGCGCGGAACTGGACATGCGTGCCGCGCGCCGCAAGCCACGCCTGATCCGCCTCGGACCAGTCGGTGCGCGGGCACGCCGTGCCGACATACGGCACCTCCGCCCCGGCCTCCACCAGCGCGCGCGCAACCAGAAGTTCGCTTCCCTCATAACCAGAAATCGTGATTCGCGCGGTAACAGGGCAGGCCTGCCGTGCCGCCTCGATCGCCGGCAGCGCGCGCGCCTTGGCGGCATCGATGCGTGCCGCCGAAATATTCGCCGCCGCCCCCACCGCGTCCAGCCAGTCCGCCGTGCCCTCAACCCCGACCGGCGCGGACCCCACCACCGCGCGCCCGGCCGCGACGAACTCGCGAATCGTTGCAGTATAGAACGGATGCGTCGCGGCCGCGACCACGCTGTCCAATGCGGCATACAGATCGCGCCACTCCCGGCACGGCACCGGCGGCGCGACGGCAAGCCCCATCGGCGCCAGCATCGCCGCCACACCGGGCGGATCGGCCGGAAACAGCTCTCCGATCAGCGCCACGGTCGGCAACTCGGCGAGCGCGCGCGGGCGCGCGACCGGCCCGGCCATCGCCTCGGCGCGAGCGGCGCGCAGCATCGCCCCGCTCAGCACGTCCTTGGCCTCGGCATGCGTGGGCACGCCAAATCCCGGCACGTCGATGCCGATCACCCGCACGCCATTGATCTGTTTCGGCAACAGATCGAGCGGCACGCCCGAGGCGGTCGGCACGCACAGATTGATCACCACCACCGCATCGAGTTCCTCGGGCCGCGCGACATCGTGAACGGCGGCGCGGATATCCTCGAACAACTGCCCGCGCACCAGGCTTTCGGAATTGAACGGCACATAGCCCACGGTGCGACGCGCGCCATAGAAATGCGAGGTGAAGGTGAGGCCGTACACGCAACATGCAGAGCCGGACAGGATCGTCTGCACCCGCCGCATCCGCAGCCCCACCCGCAGCGCGCCAAAGGCAGGGCACATCGATTGCGGCTGGTCATGCGGTCCGCGCGGATAATCGGCCGCCAGTTGCGCCATCACCGCACCCTTGCCGGCCGCATCCGCCGCGGCCAGCATCGTCTGCCGGCCGCCATGGCAGCCCGGTTCGCTCGCAGGTGCGATGGCGCCATCCATCTACACGCCCTCGTAGATGATTTCGAGCGACGCCCGCGCCAGCAGCTCGGGCGCGCACATGTCCTCAAGCGTTGCCGGATCGAGCACCACATCGCGCCCCACCGCATCGCCCTTGAACAGGCCCAGCAGCCCGTCATGGGTCAGCGGCGCGGGCCGCACCGGCGGCGCCTCGGCGACCGCCTGGCCGAGCGCCTCGAACAGCGGCGCCCATTGTCCGCCAGGACGCCCGATGATCTCATAGCTCGCGCTCTTGCGGCGAATATCCTCGTCCGCCGGAATCGCCGAGAGCACCGGAATGCCGACCTGCTGCGCAAACGCCTGCGCCTCACCGGTGCCGTCATCCTTGTTGATCACCATCCCGGCGACACCGACATTGCCGCCCAGCCGACGGAAATAATCCACCGCCGAACACACATTGTTGGCCACATAGAGCGATTGCAGATCGTTCGAGGCAACGACGATGACTTTCTGGCACATGTCGCGCGCGATCGGCAGACCAAAGCCGCCGCACACCACATCGCCGAGGAAATCGAGCAGCACGTAGTCGAAACCCCAGCTGTGGAAACCAAGTTTTTCCAGCAGCTCGAATCCGTGGATGATCCCCCGCCCACCGCAACCGCGCCCGACCTCGGGCCCGCCAAGCTCCATGGCGAACACCCCGTCGCGCTTGAAGCACACGTCGCCGATCTGCACCTTCTCGCCCGCGGCCGTCTTTTTCGCCGACGTCTCGATGATGGTCGGACACGACCTGCCGCCGAACAGCAGCGATGTGGTATCGCTTTTCGGGTCACACCCGATCAGCAGCACGCGCTTGCCCTGCTGCGCCATCATGTAACTCAGATTGGCCAGCGTGAAGCTCTTGCCGATGCCACCCTTGCCGTAGATCGCGATGATCTGCGTCTGCGGCCTGGCCGGTGCCGCCGGCTCATCGGGCGCGAAGGCATCATCGAGCGGTGCGGTCATGCGGCATTCCTCCAGTCGAGAATCATTTTGAGGCAGGATGGATCGTTGAACGCCGTGCGATAGGCACCCTCCGCCTCGGCGGGGCTTTCGCGGTGGGTGATCAGCCCATCGAGACACAGCGCGCCCCGCCGCAGCAGGGCGAGCACATGCGCCAGATCGGCCTCGGTGAATTCGGCCGCGCAACGGATGCGCGCCTCACGCATGAACGCGGGCGGAAAATCGAACGAAAGGCGCTGGTGATAAAATCCAGCGAGCACGATCTGCCCGCCCGACGCGAGCCGCCCGACCAGGCGGTCAAGAATCCCGCCATCGCCACTCACGTCGTAGATCGAACGATAGGTGCGGGTATCGTCGTCGCCCGGATCGACAACCTCATAGCCGCGCGCGCCGTCACGCCGACCCGGGTTGATCTCCCAGACCACCGGCGCGCGGTGCCCATCAGCGATGGCGACACGCGCCAGCAGCCGCCCCAGCACCCCGTGGCCGATGACCAACTCCGGCGGCGCGGCATCTGGCGCTGCCATCGCATGCCGCGCGGTCGCCGCGAGCGCGAGCAAAACTCCCTGCTCGGCCAACGATTCGTCAAATTCCACCACCCGCTTCGCCGGCACCACCAGCCGCGCGGCCGCACCGCCGAACAGCGCGCGCACCGACGCGAAACAGCGCGCGCCCGGCACGAACACGAGCGCGCCGCGGTCAACCCGCGCCCTTGCCCCGACCTGCGCGACGCGCCCCACCGATTCGTAGCCAGGCACCAGCGGATAGCCCATGCCCGGGAACGGCGGCATCTGCCCCGACCATAGCAGCCGCTCGGTGCCGGTGCTGATGCCCGACCACGCGACATCGACAACCACGTCGTCGTCACCAGCAGGATTGAGCTCCACCCGGCTGAGCGCCAGTTGCTCGGGTTGCTGCATGACGACCGCCACGGTGTCCATTTTTCCCTCCCTTTCCAGCGACCCGGTCGGTGGTTCGCTGGCGTTACGGGTAAGCTGATCGTGACATAATTAGATGTCAAGTTTTTCTTACACTCGCCGCGTCACCCCGCCGCGACACGCGCGCACAAAACCCGCACCAACAGCCGATTGCCCACCCGCTCCTCCCGCACCGACGCAAATCCCGCCGCGCGCAGCATCGCCGCCAGCTCCTCGGCCCGACGCGGCCGCCCAGACCCCATCGCCAGCAGATAAAATCCGAAATACGCATCCCCCGCCGGCTCCGCGCCAGGCGTGCCCGCCATCGGCTCCGCCAGCAGCAGCGTCCCGCCAGGTGGCAGTGCCGCACGGGCACGATGCAAAATCCGCATCACCACCGCGACGTCATGGTCGTGCACCACGCGCACCAGCATGATCACGTCCGCACCGCCTGGCCAGGCGCTGTCGGGGGCGACGAAATCCGCGCCGATCGCCTCGGCGCGCGCGCCCAGCCCGGCGGCGGCGAATCGCTGTCGCGCACGCTCGGCCACCGCCGGCAGATCAAGCAACCGCACCCGCACCGATGGCGCCCGGCCCGCCACCGCACAGACGAACCCGCCCTCGCCGCCGCCGACATCCATCAGCACGCGGTGCCGACGAAAATCATGCGCGGCGATCACCTCCGCGGCGATCATCGCCTGCGACGCCGCCATCAGCCCGCTATAGCCAGCCACCTGGCCAGCGCCGAGCCG
>DAHWBL010000163.1 GCA_027323595.1 Acetobacteraceae bacterium
CGGTGAGCGTGGACGGCGCCACGCGGGTCGAGATCGGCGCGCCGCAGAACCTCGCCACCGCGGCGGCCGCCGGCGGGGTGGCGACGGTGCCGGTGTTGAGCGCCACCGGGGCGGCGGCGGCGGCGGCCGGGTTCGCCGGCACCATCGCCGGCGGCGGCGGCGCGCTGCTGGCCGCGGCGGAGGCATCGAGCCCCGGCCCCGGCTGGGTCGCGGTGCTGGGCGGCGATTTCAACGCCGACGGCCAGACCGACGTGCTGTGGCAGAACGGCGCGGCCGCCGCGATCGGGCTGATGCGCGGCCAGGCGGTGATCGGCGGCGGGCCGATCATCACCCCAGGTGCCGGCTGGAACGCGGTGGGCAGCGGCGATCTCTCGGGCAACGGCACCGCCGACATCGTCTGGCAGAACGCCGCCGGACAGGTGGCGGTGTCGATGGTGACCAACGGCGTCGCGGCAGCTTCGGTGGGCCTTGGCAGCATCGGCGCCGGCTGGTCGCTCGCCGCCACCGCCGACCTCACCGGCAATGGCCACCAGGATCTGATCTGGCAGGGACCCGGCGGGGCGCTCGATGCCTGGATGATGAACGGGCCGACGCTGGCCGGCACGCTCGCCCTGCCCGCCCTGGCCACCGGCTGGCGCCTCGCGGGCGCGGCCAACCTCAGCGGCGGTGGTGCCGACGCGCTGCTGCTGCAATCCAGCGACGGCACCGCGCAGGCCTGGCTGATGCACGGCGGGACCATCGCCGAGGTCGCGCCGCTGGGCGATTTCGGCAGCGGCTGGAGCCTGCTCGGCGCCACCGGCGGGGCCGGCGGCGGCAGCGATCTGCTGTGGCGGAACCAGGCCGGCGCGCTGGCCCTGTGGGCACCGCAGGCCACCGGTGCGGGCGTGCTCGCCACCTCCTCGGTGGTGTCGTCGGTTGCGCTGCCGGCGCTGGCCCTGCCGGCGATGGGCTTCATCGGCGGCGGCGCGGCGGCGGCACCGCCTGGCGGCATCAGCATCGCCGCCCCCGCCGGCGCCGCGGTGCTGGATTTCACCGCCGCGCCCGCCGGCACCTGGAACATCACCGGCTTTGATCCGGCGCGCGACCAGTTGGCGCTGCCGGCCACCGCGCTGCTGCGCGGCTGGCAGAGCCTGATCAGCGCCGATGGCCATGGCGGCGCGCTGATCGCGGTGGGTGCGGCGAGCCGGGTCGATCTGCTCGCCGTCGCGCCGACGCTGTTGCAGTCACAGGCTTTCACTGTTTGATCCGGCCCGCGGGCGGCGCTTTCGACAAAGCGCGGCAAGCCGGGTTACACAGGCGCGGCCGGTCGGGGCCATGGCCTTCGGCGTGGCGTGCATCAGGGGGATGCCGCATGCAGGATCTGACCGACGCGTATCTTGCCGTGCGCGCCCACACCGAGGCGCTGTGCGCGGACCTCACCGAGGCCGACCAGTGCGTGCAGTCGATGCCCGATGCCAGCCCGGCGAAGTGGCACCGCGCGCACACGACCTGGTTTTTCGAGGAATTCGTGCTGGCGGCGCATCTGCCGGGCTATCGGCGGTTCGACCCGCGCTTCGGGTTCCTGTTCAACTCCTATTACGAGGCGGTCGGGCCGCGCCATCCGCGTCCGGCGCGCGGGCTGCTGACGCGGCCCTCGGCGGGCGAGATCAGCGCCTATCGCGCGCATGTGGACGCGGCGATGGCCCCCCAGCTGGCCACCCCCCACGCGGCGGCGGAGCTGATCGCGCTGGGGTTGCAGCATGAGCAGCAGCATCAGGAATTATTGATCACCGACCAGACCCACGCCTTCGCGCAAAGCCCGCTGCTGCCTGCGATGCTGCCGGACTGGCGTGATCGGGCCGGGGCGGGCGAAGGCTGGCTCGCCTGTCCGGGCGGGGAGGTCTGGATCGGCACCGAGGCGGGCTTCGCCTTCGACAACGAGACCCCGCGCCATCGCCAGTATGTCGCCGGGTTCGAGATCGCGCGCGGGCTGGTGCGCAACGCGGATTTCGCCGGCTTCATCGCCGATGGCGGCTATCGGCGGCCCGAACTATGGATGTCGGATGGCTGGGCGAAGGTGGCGGCCGAGCGCTGGGAGGCGCCGCTCTATTGGCAGCGCGATGGCGATGGCTGGGCGCAGTTCGGGCCGGGCGGACTGGCGGCGTTGATGGCCGACGCGCCGGTGCGCCAGATCAGCTGGTATGAGGCGGATGCCTTCGCGCGCTGGGCCGGGGCGCGCCTGCCGACCGAGGCGGAATGGGAGATCGCCGCCGGGATCGAGGGATTCGCCGATGCCGACGGCCAGGTCTGGCAATGGACCAGCTCGGCCTATCTGCCCTATCCGGGATTTGCCGCCGCCGCCGGCGCGGTGGGCGAATACAATGGAAAATTCATGATCGGCCAGATGGTGCTGCGCGGCGGCTCGCGCGCCACCCCGGCGGGGCACGCGCGCCGCGGCTACCGCAATTTCTTT
>DAHWBL010000168.1 GCA_027323595.1 Acetobacteraceae bacterium
GACGAGATTGCCTTCTTTCCGCCGGTGACCGGCGGCTGAGATGGCGCGGGTGCAGACGCGGGTGCAGGATGGGCCGTTCGACCTCGCCGCCGAGCTCGCGGCGCTGACCGCGGGGCGGCGCGATGTGGGCGGGGTGGGCAGCTTCATCGGCATCGTGCGCGACGAACACCAGGGGCGGACCATCACCGCGCTGACGCTGGAGCATTATCCGGCGATGACCGGGCGCGCGCTGGCCGACATCGCCGCGCAGGCGCAGGCGCGCTGGCCGCTGCTGGGCTGCACCCTCATCCAGCGGGTCGGCACGTTGCGGCCAGGCGAGCCGATCGTGCTGGTGCTCACCGCCTCGGCGCATCGCGGTGCCGCGCTGGAGGCGTGCGCGTTCCTGATCGACTGGCTGAAGACCTCCGCGCCGTTCTGGAAGCAGGAGAGCTACGACGACGGCAGCACCGCCTGGGTCGCCGCGCGCGGCGAGGACGATGCGGCCGCGGCGCGCTGGGCCCTCCCGCCCGGCTGATCGGGGGGGCGCTGATCAGGCGGTTTTTTGCCGGCTCGGCGCGGCCTCCAGCCGGTCGGCGCACAGGATCGAGTGCAGCACCACCACCAGGATGCCGCCGGAGATCACCGGCTGCTTCAGCACCAACTGGACCAGCAGCGGCATGCCGGCCAGCACCTGCGGCTCGACGAACATGCCGCCCAGCCCGACCAGGGCGGAAAACCCGGCGGTGATCAGCAGCCGGTCGTCCCATTTCACCGCCGCCAGCATGGCGATGCCGTGCATGAAGACGATGCCGAACAGAACCGTCGCCGCCGCCGACAGCACCGGCAGCGGCACCAGCACCAGCAGCATGTCGAACTTCACGCTGGCGCCCAGCAGCATCAGCAGCAGCCCGGTGGCGGCGGTGGCGAAGCGCGAGCCGACGCGGGTGGAGCGCATCAGGCCGATATTGTCGGGATAGACCAGGGTGGAAAACCCGCCGACCAGACCGGCCAGCACCGAGCCGATGGCGGTGGCGAACACGCCTTCGGACATCCGCCGCGCGCTCAGATGCTGCCCGCCCCAGCCGGCGACGATCTGATACATCGCCATCGATCCCATGCCGGCCGGCACCAGCGTCAGCAGAAACACCAGCACGAAATCGGGCTGCACCGAAAAGCCGAACGGAAAGGCGCGCGGGGTCACCACCCAGGGGGCGTTGATCACCCCGGCGAGGTTGAGCGGCTGGAAGCTGGCGAAGCAGACGGTGCCGAGACCGAGCGCGATCAGCACCGCGGCACGGCGGACCATCAGCCCGCCGCGCACCGAAATGGTGATCAGCACCAGCACCGTCAGCAGCCCGGCGCCGAAGCTGACCAGCGGGAAGCCGGGGGTGGCGCGGTTGCCGATCCAGTTCGGCAGCGCCACCGCCGAGATCTGGATCATGGTCAGCAGCACGATCATGCCCGAGATCACCGGCGCGCGCAGATAGCGGGCGAACAGGCCGATGACGCTGTGGCCGCGGATCGGCACGGTGAGCAGGCACCAGATCAGCCCGGCGACGAACAGGCTGCCATAGGCCGCGCCCAGCCCGCCGCCATCCTTGAGATGGCCGACGGCGAGCAGCGCGGCGAAATTGCCCGCATAGGGCCCCTGGGTGATCGGCAGCCGCAGCAGCCCCACCGATTGCAGCACCGTGGTCAGGCCGCAGACCATGAAGGTCATGCCGTAAAGATAGGCGATCTGATCGACCGGCAGGCCGAAGGCGCGGCCGAGCAGGCCGGGAAAGACGAACATGCCGGTCATGCCGAAGACGTTCTGCAACCCCAGCATGAGCAACTGGCCGAACGGCAGCCTCTCGTCGATGCCGACGTCAAAGACGCCCTCGTCCACGCGCGGGGCGGCGGTGCTGGCGGGCGGGCTCATTTTGGCGTTCCTCCGTGATTGCCGGTGCTGGTAGCGCAAGCGGGGGCAATGGTGAAGGCGGCGCGGCCAGAAGAACAAAAAAACCGTTTGGCGCGGCGCCGCCGACGCAGTAGAGTGCGAAGTGTCTGGTCTGGGCCGATGGGCCCATCCCCGCGTCCGCCCGTGTTCCGGTTCGGAACGTCCGCAAGGGCGGGGCAGGCGGGAGAGCCGCCGAAGCTGGCGCGCCGGACCGAAGCCAGGCTTGCCATGCGTTGGTTCGAGGGGCGCGCGTCGCGCCGTTCTGCCGCCGGTTCGCAGCTTGCCTGCTCGACACAGGACCAGAGTCTGATAGGGGCTGCTCGAACTCATGAATATCAAGCGCATGCGCGGACGCAACCACCGCGGCAACACAGGCGGCGGTGGCGGCGGCGCTCCGGTTCGTCAGAATTCCGGCAACATCCCGCTCAACCGCAACCACGTGTTCGACAGCTCCGGGCCGGACCTGCGGATACGCGGCACCGCCCAGCAGCTGTTCGAGAAATATCTCCAGCTCGGCCGCGATGCCACCTCGGTCGGCGACCGGGTGATGGCGGAGAGCTATTTCCAGCACGCCGAGCATTATTTCCGCATCATCGGCGCGATCAACCAGGCGACCCAGCAGATGCCGCAGGGCCAGGCGCCGCAGGCCGCGCCGCCGCCGCCGATCGCCCAGCATAACGGCCCGCGCCGCACGCTGGAGCAGGAGCTGGAGCAGGAGATCGTCGGCGGCGACGAGGATGTGTCCGCGATGGGCGCGCCGGGAATGGGCGAGCAGCCGGCGCTGCGCGAAATCCCGATCACTGCCGCTCCGCCGGCTGTGGAGGACTGATACCGCAGCTGCGGGGACCGTTTCGCGGCGGTTTGTGGGGGCGCCCCCCACCCCGGCCCTCCCCACTAGAGCGTGTCTGTCTCATATTTGCTCATATCCTGCGTGGCGTAGATAGTTTGCGCACTCGTTTGGAGTGAAGTGATTGAGGAGATTTCCGATGCGATGCCAGACTGCGGCGATGGAGCGTTCGTCGGCCTTTCGCAGCAGCGTCTTGAGCTTGGCGAAGACCATCTCGATGGGATTGAGGTCTGGACTGTAGGGCGGCAGGAACAGCATGTGGGCGCCGGCCGCGCGCATGGCGCGCCGCACGGCAGCGCCCTTGTGGCTGCCAAGGTTGTCGAGCACGACGATATCGCCGGGCTGCAGCGTGGGCACCAGGAACTGCTCGACCCAGGCAAGGAACACCCGCCCGTTGATCGGTCCATCGATCACGCAGGGCGCGACGATGCCGCTGCGCCGTAGTCCGGCCAGAAAGGTCATGGTTTTCCAGTGGCCGTGCGGCACGGCCGCGACCAGGCGTTGACCCCGCGGGGCGCGTCCATGCTGGCGGGTCATGTTGGTCTTCGCCCAGGTTTCGTCGACGAAGATCAGCCGCTCGGGATCGACGTCGCGCTGGTGTCGCTGCCACCGCGCACGCTTGCGCGCGACGTCAGGCCGGTCCTGCTCGGCCGCGCGCAGGCTTTTTTTTGAACGTGAGGCCCTCGGCCATGAGAAAGCGCCACACCGTGTCGACGCAGACATCGGTGCCGCGCTCAGCCAGCTCGGTCCGCAGCGCGCGCACTGTCAGGTCTGGTGCGGCCGAGACCCGCGCCAGCAGCCAGTCGCGCTCGCCCAACAGCAGCGGCCGACGATTGCCGCCGACGCGCTTGGCCGCGCAGTGACCAGTGACATCCTGGCGCTTTGACCAGTTGATCACCGTCGATTCCGCGAGGTCCAGCAGATGGGCAACAGATCGTCGAGAATGGCCCGCCGCGACCAAGGCCACGGCGCGCTCACGTAAATCCTGTGAATAGGGACGGGGCATCGCTGCTGGCCTCCTGCCCAGCCAACAGCTTGAATCAGATTTCAGCCCGCGCCGGAATCCCCGCGATTCAACTCAATGCGATCATGCTCCAGCTTGGAAGGGAAAGTGGCGAAATGAGTACCCGGAAACGCTTGCTTGTGGATATTCCAAACGGTACGACAATTGCGCCCATTCGGGTCTATAATCGCTGCGCGGTTATAGTAGTAGCGTTCATCCTTGGAAAACATGAAAAGGTACTC
>DAHWBL010000195.1 GCA_027323595.1 Acetobacteraceae bacterium
GCATGCTGACCATGCCTTCGGCGATCGCCTGGGCCTCGATCCGGGTGGCGTCGGCGCGTTGCAGGATCAGGCCGCGGATCGGCGCGGTGATCGGCATGATCTCCATGATTGCGGTGCGGCCGAAAAATCCGCTGCCGCCACAGCGCGCGCAGCCGCTCATGCTGCGCGGCGTGCAGGCATCGCAGCAGCGGCGCACCAGGCGTTGGGCGAGCACGCCGCGTAGGGTTTCCGCGACGAGATATTCGGCCAACCCCAGATCGAACAGCCGGGTGACCGCCGCCGCCGCGGAGTTGGTGTGCAGAGTCGACAGGATCAGATGGCCGGTCAGCGCCGCCTGGGCCGCGACCTCGGCGGTCTCATTGTCGCGGATTTCGCCCACCATCATCACATCGGGGTCCTGGCGCAGGAAGGCGCGTAGCCCGCGGGCGAAGCCGAGCCCGATCTGTGGGCGGATCTGCAACTGGCTCACGCCGGGCAGGAGATATTCGATCGGGTCCTCGATGGTGAGGATTTTGCGCTCGATCTGGTTCAGTCGCGCCAGTGCGGCGTAGAGCGTGGTGGTCTTGCCGCTGCCGGTCGGGCCGGTGGCGAGGATGATGCCATGCGGACGGTCCAGCAGCGCCTCCAGCCGGGCGGCGAGCGGCGGCTCCATTCCCATCGCGGCAAAATCCAGCGCCACCTGCATCTGGTTCAGCACCCGCAGCACCATGCCTTCGCCATGAACGCCAGGGGTGGTGGCGACGCGCAGATCGATGTCGCGGCCACGCACCGCGAGCCGGATGCGCCCGTCCTGCGGCAGCCGGTGTTCGGCGATGTTGAGCCGCGCCATGACCTTCAACCGCGAGATCATCGCCGCCGCGGCTTCGGCGGGTGGGTCGGCGAGTTCGCGCAGCACGCCGTCGATGCGCACGCGCAGCCGCAGACGCGCCGGCAGCGGTTCGAGATGAATGTCGGACGCGCGCAGATCGACCGCGCTCGCGATCATCTGATTGACCAGCCGTATCACCGGCGCGTCGGAGGCCAGATCGCCCAGGCGTTCCTGCGCGGCGGTCTGATCGGGCGCGGCCCGCGCGGGCGTGTGGGTGCTGGCGTAAAGACGGTGCCAGGCGGCATCGATATCCGCGGCGCAGCCGACCCGCAGCTCGATCTCGAGGCCGACCGCGAAACCGACCGCGGCGATCGCGTCGGTGTCGAGCGGATCGACGACGGCGAGCACGAGGCGGCTTGGCGTCTGGGCGAGCGGGATCATCGCCGCAGCCTGGAGGAAGCGCGGCATCAGACGGGGCTGTGACAATGCGCGTGCCGGCAGTTCGGCGGGATCGAGCAGGCGCAAACCGAGGCCGTTGGCGAGGCAGGCGGCGAGTTCGGGTTCGCCGATCAGCCCGAGCCTGGTGAGCACCAGCGCGAGCCGCTCACCGCGCGCCTCGGCGAGATCGGCGGCGCGCGCCCAGTCGGCATCGGCGATCGGGTGGGCGCTGGTGAGCAGCGCGCGTAATGTCGCGGCGGTCATGGCAGGCGCTGCTCGGCGAGAAACAATACCGGGCGGGCCGGATTTCCGGTGAGACGAAGGATGGTCTCGCGCATCGGTGCCGGCGCGTCGAGACGGCGCACCCGCACGGCGAACACCCAGCCGGTGGGCGCGATCGCAGGATCGATGATGCCGCCGGCGAGCGGCAGACCGGACAGTCCGGCCGGGGGATGCTCGTCGCGTCGGGCGATCATCGCGTCGGCAGCATCCTCGTCCAGTCCTGCGGCGCGCAACGCGAGGGCCGGCGCGGTCTGTGGATTGATCGTGTCGCTGCCGGCAAAGACCGTCAGCGCCGGGGCGAGGCGGGCGAACAGATCGGGCTCGATGCCGGGCAGCAGGCGCAGCGCATCGACCGCGGCAAGACCGGGCGCGCGGGCGTCGAGCACCGAGCGGGCGAGCGCATCGGCGGTGATGGCGTCGCTTCCGGTGGCGATGAACAGGCGCCGCAGCGTGGCCGGCGCGGCGCGGTTGAGATCGAGCAGACCGTTCTGATCCTGGATCGAGATCAGATAGGGCCCCGGCATCGCACCGTTCGCACCGATGGGCGCGGCGGCGATCCGGGCCGAGACGCCATCGACGCGGGCGCGAAGCGGTGGGCTTGGGTCAAGAAGGGCCAGAACGGCCAGGCTGGTGGCGGCTTCGTCCGCCGCGCGCGCACGCACGTCGCGCAGCAGCGCGGCATTGTGGTCGGCCTCGTCGCGCAGCCGGTGCAGCAGCACGGTGCCGATCAGTGCGAGCGCGAGGCTCGCCCACATGGCGAAGATCAGCGCGAAGCCGGGGCGAGGGGACATGTCAGTTCGGGCGCGCGAGCAGCGGCCTGGTGGCCGCGATGTGGTCGCGCATCTCACTGGTGATGCCGCGCAATGTCTGCGCGTCGCGCACCACCCGCGGGGTCAGCATGACCAGCAGTTCGGTGCGGGTGTCGCTGTTGGCGATATTGCTGGCCAGAGCGCCGAAAATCGGGATGTCCTTGAGATAGGGGATGCCCGAATTGGCGCGCTGGTCGCTATCCTTGATCAGCCCGCCGAGGGCCACCGTCTCGCCGTCCTGCACGGCGATCGAGCTGGTGATCTTGCGTTGCTGGATGGTCGGGGAATTGAGCGTCGAGCTGGTGGTGGTCGCGACGTCGCTGACTTCCTGCGACACGTCCATCATCACGAGGCCGTTGCGGTTGACGCGCGGGGTGACGCGCAGGATCACGCCGGTGTCGCGAAACTCGATGGAGTTGACCACCGGTGCGCCGGGGGTGATCACGCTGACCGCGGATTGCACCGCCACCGGAACCTGATCACCGACCTTGAGCTCGGCGGTCTGGTTGTTGAGCACGAGGATTTCAGGGTCGGACACCACGTTGACCCGGGTGATCGTTTCGAGTGCGTTGATGATCAGCTGCGGGGTCGCGCCGGAATTGAGGATGTAGCCGGCGCCCGGAAAGGCGGCCGAGATCGCCGAGCTGGCGCCGAAGGATTGGATGAACTGGCTGCCGCCGGACTGGAAAAAATATTGCAGGCCGAAATTGAGCGATTTGGTCAGGGTGACCTCGGCGATGGTCGCCTCGATCAGCACCTGCGTCGGCGCGATGTCGAGGCTGGAAAGTGCCGCGGTGATCATCGAGTAGTCGCGCGCGGTGGCATAGATCAGCAGGACGTTGTTGGTGACATCAGGCACGATCTTGATCGCTCCGGCCCCCAGATCGCCGAGCAGATCGCCAAGGGCGCCGGCCTTGCCGGACTGGTCCGCGCCGGCGGGCGATGCGGGCAGGGCGCCGGGCGGCGGTGCGGCCGGCGGTGAGCCGCCCGGCGCCGACGTAGCGTCGGTGTCGCTGCCGCCGAGCACGCGGGCGAGCACGCCGGCCAGATCCTTCGCGCGGCTGTTCTGCACGTGGTAGATATGCAGCCGGCGGTCCTCGCCGCGTGCGGGCTGATCAAGTCGCGTGACCCAGCCTCTGACCTGTTCGAGATAGCGTGGCTGCGGCGAGATGACGAGCAGGGCGTTAAGACGCGGGATCGGCATGATGCGCACCATGCCGGCGAGGTTCGGGCCGAGCGCTGCGGCGAGATCGCGCGCCACCGCGCGGGCTTCGCCGGCACCCAGGGTGAACATGGCGAAGGACATGCCGGCCAGGGTGTCGATGTCGAAGATCTGAATGTTCTCCTCGATCGCGGCACGCTCCGCGCCGGTGCCGGCGAGCAGCAGCAGATTATGCGCGGGGTCGGCGCGCAGCAGCGCGCCATGCGGCATGATCGGGTCGAGCAGAAGCTGCATCTGTTCGGCGCCGATGTAGCGCAGCGGCACGATCTCGACACCGTAGCCGGGGCCGCGTTGGCCGCCGGCGATTCGCAGCGCGGGGTCGGCGCGGGCGGCGTCATTGATCGGCACCACCCGCCAGCCGGCCGGGCTGTTCACCAGTGCCAGCCCGCCGAGCTGGAAGGCGGTTTCGAGCGCGGGCAGCACCGCGGCGCGTGGCAGCGGGGCGCTGGTTTGCAGGGTGACGCTGCCCTGCACGTTGCCGGCGACGAGATAATTCAGCTTGAGGAAATCGCCCAGCACCGCGGCGGCGACCTCGGCCACCGGGGCGTTGACGAAATTCAGGCTGATGGCGTCGCCGCCGACGATGTTGGCGCCGCGCGTGGCGGTGGCCGGGGTGTTGATGAGCTGCCCATCGCCGCGAACGATGCTGCTGGTGGTGGGGGCCGCGCGAGCCTGGTTCGGCAAGGTCTCGGAAATCGGTGCCGGACGTGTGGGCGACGCGGCGGCGCCGGCGGTCAGCAGCCG
>DAHWBL010000131.1 GCA_027323595.1 Acetobacteraceae bacterium
GACGCAAATTGACGCGCGCTCGTTTTCCCGGCCGCTGGGCCCGCTGCTGGGCGGCGGGCGGGTGGGCCGGCTGGTGGCGGTGGCGGGCGGGCGGATGCGTGGGTGGGTGGAGCGGGGGTGGGTGGAGCGGGATTGGCTGGAGCGGGTGCCGGGCGGCGGGCTCGCGCTGCTGGTCGGCGCGCTGCTGGTGCTGCTGGTGCTGTTCGCCGCGCGCGGCAATGGCCTTGGCGGCGGGCCATGAGTTTTGTGCTGTCGGTGCTCGCGCTGCTGCTGCATGCCGCGCTGCTGATCGGCGTCGCGCCGCTGGCCGGCGGGCTGGTGGGCATCGTGCGGGCGCGGCTGGGCGGACGGGCCGGGGCGGGTCTGATGCAGCCGTGGCGTGATCTGGCGCGGCTGCTGCGCAAGCAGCCGGTGGTGGCGGAGCAGGCGAGCTTCGTGACGTCGGGCGCGCCGGTGGTGGTGCTGGCCGCGACCATGGCGGCGGGGCTGCTGGTGCCCTCCTTCGCGCTCGGCATGGCCGGCGGGTCGGCGGCGGATCTGCTGGTTGTGGCTGGATTGTTGGCGACCGCGCGGGTGGGGCTCGCGCTCGCGGCGATGGATGCGGGCAGCGGCATGGGCGGGCTTGGCGCGAGCCGGACGATGCTGGTGGGCGTGCTCGCCGAGCCGGGCCTGTTGCTGGTGGTGCTGGTTTTCGTGGGGCTGGCGGGCAGCAGCGATCTGGAGGTGAGCGCCGGGGTGCTGCGCGAGGGCGGTGGGCGGTCCGTGTCGATCGGGCTGGCGGCGGCGGCGATGCTGCCGCTGGCGCTGGTCGCCAATGCGCGCATGCCGGTGCAGGACCAGGCGGGCGGGGGTGAGCCGGCCATGGCGCAGGCGGCGATGATGTTGGAATATTCGGGCTGGCATCTGGCGGCGATCGAATTCGCCGGGTCGGTGCGGCTGCTGATCTGGATCGGGCTGCTGGGCGCCCTGTTCAGCCCGCAGTTGCTGGCCGGCGCGGGGAGCGGGCCGTTCGTCTGGGTGCTGGCGATCATCGGCTGGGGCCTGCGGGTTGTGGTGGCGTGTGTGGCGCTGGGTGGGTTCGAGATGCTGGTGGTGCGCGTGCGCCCCGCGCGGGTGCCGCATTTCATCGGCGCGGCGTTGCTGCTGGGGGTGCTCGCCGTGATCTTTTTGTTCGTCGGCGCGGCGGGCGCATGAGCGGGGCGTATCCGCCGCTGGGCGTGCCGGCGCATGACGTCGCACAGCTTCTGGCCGGCGCGGTGATGGTGCTGTCGGTTTTTCTGCTGTTCCAGACACGTATCGCGGCGATGATCCGGAATTTGTCGTGGCAGGCGGCTGGGCTGGCGGGGGCGGTGTTCTGGCTGGCATGGGCGCGCGGCGAGCGGGAGTTCGTGGTGATCGGGCTGGTGGTGCTGGCGGCCAAGGCGTGGGGGCTGCCGATGTTGTTGCGCCGGCTGGTGGGGGTGTGGCCGGATGATGGTGATGGCGAAACGATTGGCGGCATCGCGACGGCGATGACCGGCGGGGGGCTGGTGGTGCTGGCGGCGCTGGTGGTGTTGGCGGCGACCGGGGGGATGGCGTGGGGGGTGCGCGAGGCGCTGGCCATCGCGCTGTCGGTGCTGCTGCCGGGGCTGTGGACCATGCTGGCGCGGCGTCGGACGCTGTCGCGGCTGGTTGGATTTGTCTGTGCGCAGAACGGGTGTTTTCTGGCCGTGCTCGCGGCCGGGGATGCATCGGCGATGCTCGGCCTCGCGCTCGTGGAGCTGGGTGTGGTGGCGGGTGCGCTGCTGGGGGTTGCCGTGTTCGTGGCGGGCCGGGTGCCGTGGGGGTGGCGATGACGGCGGTGCTGTGGGTGGTGTTGCCGGGGCTGCTCGGCGCGCCGGTGCTGGCCGCGCTGCCTGGCTGGCGGGCGGCGGCGGTGGGAAACATCGTTGTCTGCGGCGCGATGTTTCTGGCCGCGTGCCATCTGGCGCTGGTCTGGCCCGGTGAGCGGGCGGGGCCGGACGGGCTTGGTGTGGTGATGGCGCTGCTGACCGGGTTGGTCGGTTTCACCACCGCCTGGTTCAGCCGGTATTTCATCGCCGCCGAGGTGGCGGCCGGGCGGATCGGGCCGCGCGCGTTGCGGCTGTATCATGGCGGGTTCGCCGGCCTGCTCGGCCTGCTGGCGGGCGCGCTGCTGACCAACGATGTTGCCGTGACCTGGGTTTTTCTGGAGCTGGCGGGTCTGCTCGGCGCCGGGCTGGTGATGCTGGCGGGCACCGGGGCGGCGCGGGCGGCGGGCCGGCGGAGTTTCGTCCTGTGCGGGGTGGCCGGGATGCTCGCGCTGTTTGGCGTCATTTTGCTGCATGTCGCGACCGGGCCGGGATGGTCGGCGATGCGCTGGCAGGGGCTGGGGCAGGGGCTGGGGCCTGGGCTTGCCGGCGCGGTGGGCGGCAATGGCGGGCTGGCCGGGCTCGCTTTTGTTTTTCTGCTGGTTGGATATGGCACGAAGGCCGGGCTGGTGCCGCTGCATGGCTGGCTGGTCGATGCCATCGCGGAGGGGCCGGCTCCGGTGTCGGCGATCCTGTCGGGGCTGGTGTGCAATGTCGCGCTGGTGGTGCTGCTGCGGTTGCGCGGGGCGTTCGCGCCGGGGACCGCGCTGATTCTGCTGGGCCTTGGCTCGGTGCTGGTGGGCGCGGTGTGCGTGTGGGCGCAGCGCGATGTGAAGCGGGTGTTCGGCTTTGCCGGCATCGGGCAGAACGGCGTGGTGGCCCTCGCGTTCGGGCTCGGCGGACCGGCGGGCAACTTTGCCGGGCTGCTGTGCATGATCCTGGGAACGCTGGCCAGGACTGCGATTTTTCAATCGGTCGGGTGCGCGGCGCAGGTGCGTGGCGGGCAGACGATGGGCGCGCTGGCGGGGCTGTCGCGCGGGCAGCCGGTGCTGGGCATGACGCTGGCGGCCGGTGTCGTCGCGCTGGCGGGGCTGCCGCCGTTCGGGCTGTTCGCGGCCTGGTTCATGCTGGTGAGCGAGACCACCCGCGCCGCGCCGTGGGTCAGCCCGGTGCTGGTGCTGGCGTTGGCGGCGGGAGGCTGGGCGTTGATGACGAAATTATTGCATATTTCATTTGATACGCCGCCGGCGGGGGCGCGCGCCGCGCCGGTTGGCGCGATGGTGCTTGCCGGCGCCTGGTTCGATCTGGCGCTGGTGCTGCTGCTCGGGCTGGCGATGCCGGCCGCGGTGCTGGCGGTGTTGCGCCAGGCGGCGGGACCATGATCGCCGGATCGCTGATCCGCTCGGCGGCGTTGGTGCCCGCCCATCCGTGGCCGCGACGGCGCCTGCCGGGCGAGCTGTGGGCCACCATGGCCGCGGCACTGGCCGGCACGCCGGGGCTCGATCTGCTGGCGATGTGGGCCGATGAGAGCGAGGTGTATGCGCTGCTGCTCGACCCCGCGGTGCCCGAGGCGCTGGTGGCCTCGGTGGGGGTGGTTGGCGGCGCCTATGCCAGCCTGTCGCGCGCGCGCCCGGTGGCGGCGTGGTTCGATCGGATGATCCATGATCTGTGGGGCCATGTGGCAGATGGGGGCGTTGACCAACGTCCGTGGCTGGATCATGGGGTTTGGCCGATGCACCGGCCGATGTCGGGGCGCGCGGCGGCGGTGTCGATCCCGCCGCAGCCGCCCGAATTTCTGCCCGTCGATGGGCAGGACATCCACCAGCTCGCGCTCGGGCCGATCCGGGCGGGGATCATCGAGGCGGGGCATTGGCGGTTGCAGTGCGACGGCGAGACGGTTCTGCGGGCCGAGCTGCGGCTTGGCTATACCCACAAGGGCACGCTGGGGTTGCTGCGCGGCAAGTCCGCGCGCGCGGCGGCGCGGTTCGCGGCACGGCTGTCGGGGGATGCGACGGTCGCGCATGCGATCGCTTTCGCCCGCGCCGCCGAGGCGGCGACGCAGACGCCGGCCCCGCCGCGCGCGGCGGTGCTGCGCGCGATCATGGCCGAGCTGGAGCGGCTGGCCAATCATTGCGGGGATGTCGGCGCGATCTGCGAGGCGGCCGGCGCGGTGGCGATGGCCGCGCGCCTGGGGCTGCATCGCGAGCAGGTGTTGCGCGCCTCGGCCGAGGCGTTCGGGCATCGGCTGATGATGGATTGCGTGATCCCCGGCGGGGTGGTTGGCGACATCGCGCCGGGCGGGGCGGTGGCGATCGGGCGCGCGCTTGATGGGATTGACGAAGATATCGACGAAATCAGAAGGTTTGACGAGCCGGGTGGGCCGTTGGCCGGGCGGCTGGTGGGCATCGGGCGGATCGATGCGGCGCTGGCGCAGGGTTTGGCTGCGGGCGGGCCGGTGGGGCGGGCGAGCGGGCGGGGCCATGATTGCCGGCTGGTGCCTGGCTATGCGCCCTATGACCGTTTCGAGGTCGAGCCGGTGCTGCTGCGCGCCGGCGATGTGGATGCGCGGGTGCGGGTGCGGGTGGGCGAGCTGGCGGTGGCGATGGGGCTGGTGCGGCGGATGCTGCCGGGGCTGCCGGACGGGGCGGTGTCGGTGGCGTTGCCGCCGGGCAGCGGCGAGGGGCTGGGCTGGGCGGAGGCGTTTCGCGGCGATTGCTGGTGCTGGCTGCGGTTGGAAAGCGGGCTGATATCATCCGGGTTTTTGGCCGATCCGAGCTGGCGGCACCTGCCCGCGGCGGAGCAGGCGGCGCGCGACGGCGAGGTTGGCGATTTTCCGCTGATCGAGCGCAGCATCAATCTGAGTTGTTCGGGGATCGATCTGTGATGGCATGGCGCCGGCTTGCATCCAATCTGCTGCGCGGGCCGGTGGGCGAGGCGATGGAGCCGCCGCCGCCGCAGACGGTGCTGGCGCTGTCGCAGCGGCTGGAGGCGGCGGCGCGGCGGCGGCTGGGCCATGGGCTGGGGCTGCTGCATGTCGATGCGGGGAGCTGCAACGGATGCGAGCTGGAGCTCGCCGCGCTGGGCAATGTGGTGTATGATCTGGAGCGGTTCGGGCTGCGTTTCGTCGCCTCGCCCCGGCATGCCGATGTGCTGCTGGTGACCGGGCCGCTCGCGCGCAACATGCACGAGGCGATCGGGCGCGCGTTCGTCGCGACCGCCGAGCCGAAATGGGTGGTCGCGCTGGGTGACTGCGCGGTGGATTTCGGGGTCTTCAAGGGCAGCTATGCGATCGGCGAAAGTCCGGTGGCGTTCGACCTCACGGTGCGCGGCTGTCCGCCGGCACCCGCGCAGATATTGGAGGGGCTGCTCGCGCTGCTGGAGGCGAACCGATAGTTCAATTCGCGGCGCAACTGCCGAGACCGGGCGGGATGCGTTCGGCCTCGGGTGGCAGCCAAGCGGCGGTGTAGACGCTGTCGAGCGGCACCGGGTTGGTGAGCTTGAACGCCTTGAGCAGTTCGCCGATCGATTCCTGCATGCGCTTCGGGTCGATCGAGCTGATTCCCTTGGTTTTGAATTCCTCTGTCAGGGTCAGGGTTTGCAGCCCTTCGACCAGGCGGGCGCATTCGGTTTTGACGTCCACCAGCGGGTCGCGCGCGCGGATCGCCTCGACCGAGGCGGCGGGGTTGGCGATGGCGTCCTTCTGCGCGGCGTTCAGCGCGGCGATCACCGCGCGGGTGGTGTTGGGGTTGGCGCGCGCATACTCGGGGCGCAGCACGAAGGCGGTGCCGTATTGGCGCACGCCGTAATCGTTGTAGCGCAGCGTGACGATGTGATCGAGCTTCACGCCGAGCGCGACCACCGACATGATCGAGGAGGTGGTGAAGCCGGCGATCGCGTCCACCTCGCCGCGCACCATCATTGGTTCGCGCAAGGCGCCGCCGAGAAGTTTCCAGTGCACGGTGGACGCGTCGAAGCCCGCCGAGGCGGCGAAGGCGTCGAACAGGGCGAGTGCCGCGCTGCCTGGAGCCGCGCCGAGGGTGCGCCCGGCGAGGTCGGCCGGTTTGGTGATGCCGCGGCCGGCGACGGTGACGATGGCGAGCGGGGAGTTGCCGCCGGTGACATAGGCGGCGATCAGCGCCTTGTCGGGATTTTCGGCGTTGAATTTCACCATGGTCGCGATGTCGGCCCAGCCAAACTGGTAGGCGCCCGAGGCGACGCGCACCATCACGTCCGATGAGCCGGTGCCGCGATCGATCACCGCGTTGATGCCGCGGCGGGAGAATTCACCGAGCTGCGCGCCATAGAGGAACGCCGATTGCGGGCCCTGGAAGGACCAGTCCAGCGTGATCTTGACGTCGGGCGATTCGATTTTCTGGGCGCGCGCGGCGGTGCCGGCGAGCGCGAGGGCGGCCAGGGTGAGCAGGATGGTTCGCATGTGGCGGATTCCTCAGATTTACGCGAGCAAATTTGCACGAAAAAATGCAATCATCATGCCAGTGGCACTCACGCATGTTGCGGCGCGCAGGAGCCCAGTGGCGGGGGGATGCGCTCGGCCGCGGGGGGCAGATAGGACGGATCGAACACGGTGTCGGCGGCGACCCTGGCGGGCAGGCTGAATGCCTTGAGCAGCTCGTCCATCGATTGTTCCAGCCGCGCGGGGTTCACCGAGCTGAGGCCATTGGTCTTGAATTCGTCTGTCAGGGTCTGGGTTTTGAGCGTGTCCACCAGGCGGAGACATTCGTTGGCGAGATTGGCGAGCGGGTCGCGCGCCAGGATCGAGGCGACCGAAGCGACCGGGTTGGCGATCGCGTCGATTTCCGAGGCGTTCAGGGCGGCGACCACCGCGCGCACGGTGGCCGGGTTGGCGCGGGCGTAGTCGGGGCGCACGAGGAACGCCGTGCCGTATTGGCGGATGCCGAAATCGTTATAGCGGAACACGATGATTTTATCGCTCGGCACGCCAAGCTCGACCACCGACCAGACGGTGGATTGGGTGAAGCCGGCGATCGCGTCCACATCGCCGCGCACCATCATGGGCTCGCGCAGCGCGCCGCCGAGCAGTTTCCAATGGATGGTGGTGGGATCAAAGCCGGTGGCGCTGGCGAACAGATTGAACAGGGCGAAGGCGGCGGAACCGGCGGCCGAGCCGAGGGTGCGCCCGGCGAGGTCGGCCGGTTTGGTGATGCCGCGCCCGGCGACGGTGACGATGGCGAGCGGGGAGTTGCCGCCGGTGACATAGACCGCGATCAGCGGCTTGTCGGGGTTTTCGGCGTTGAATTTGACCATGGTCGCGATGTCGGCCCAGCCGAACTGGTAGGCGCCCGAGGCGACGCGCACGATGGTGTCGGTGGTGGCGTTGCCGCGATCGAGCTGGACGTTGAGGCCGCGGCGGGTGAACTCGCCTTTCGTGGCGCCGTAGAGGAAGGCGGATTCCGGACCCTGGAAGGCCCAATCGAGAGAAATCTTGACGTTTGGCGACTCCGGGGCGGTTGTGGGCGCGGGCTGGGCGCGCGCGGCCGCGATGGGGGCCAGCATGGCCAGCATGGCGCAGACGCCGATGATCGGACGCATTCGTTTCCTCCCCGGTCGTGGCCGGCGGTCTTGTTGGCGGTTGTGGGCTATGTCAGCATAGCGCGGTTTGACGCGGGGGAAAGAGTGGCTGCTTCAGCATGGAACTACAAGGAGCTCGCCCATCACGATCTGGGCGGGTTTGGCGGCATGGGCGAGGGGATCGGCATCCAGCTCACCCGCGATGGCCGGCGGATCGTGTGGCTCGCGCATGAGAGCGCGCCGAAGAATTTCACCGCTGTTGATGTGTCCGACCCGCGCGCGCCAAAATTGGTGGTGCAGACCGAGTTGCCGCATGCGCGGGTGCGGTCGAACTCGCTGGAGGTGTTCGGCGACATGATGGCGGTCGCCTATCAGGTGGCGCAGCCGGGGATGACGCCGGCGGGGTTCGAGCTGTTCGATATTTCGGTGCCCGAGACGCCGCGCTCGATATCGTTTTTCGACTGTTCGGGGCCGCATTCGCGCGGCGTGCATCAATTATGGTTCGCCGATGGCGAATATGTGCATCTGGCCTCCGGCGCGGGCGATTTCGTGCCGCGCGACCAGCGCGACGACCAGATCTATCGGGTGATCGATGTGCGCGACCCGACCAGGCCGCGCGAGGCGGGGCGGTGGTGGATGCCGGGCACCATGCAGGGCGATGCGGCGCCGCCGCCGCCGCGCCTGCCCGAGCGGGTGGGCACCGGATTTCGCGCGCACAACACCAATGTCTATCCCTCGCACCCCGATCGGGCCTATGTCGGCTATATCGATGGCGGGTTCTTCGTGCTGGACATCGCCGACAAGTCGGCGCCGAAAATGGTTGCGCATTTCAATCATTCGCCGCCCTATAACGGCTTCACCCACACCGTGCTGCCGCTGTTCGAGCGCGGGCTGATGGTGGTGACCGATGAGAGCGTGATGGATAACGGGCAGGACTGGCCCAAGCTGGTCTGGATTTTGGACGCGCGTGACGAGACCAACCCGGTGTCGATCGCGACCTGCCCGATGCCGCCGGTGGATGTGTTTTCCAGGCGCGGCGGGCGGTTTGGCGCGCACAACATCCATGAGAACAACGAAGGGCCACTCTCCTGGCGCTCGGAGCAGACCATCGTCGGCGCGTTCTTCAATGGTGGCGTGCGGGCCTATGATATTTCCAACCAGTATCAGCCGCGCGAGGTCGGGTGGTTCGTGCCCGACGCGCCGGCGAACTCGCCGGCCGGGGCGATCCAGATCAACGACGTGTTCGTCGATGAGCGCGGCGTGACCTATGCGGTGGACCGGATGGGCGGCGGGCTGTTCGTGCTCGAGGCCGAATTCTGATCCTTCCCGCCGGCGGCAGGGCGGTTCGGGTTCTGCTGCTGACCGGACCGCTCGGCGCGGGCAAGACCACGCTGCTGCGCAACCTGCTCGCCCATCCCGGCGGGCGGCGGCTGGCGGTGGTGGTGAACGAGTTCGCGGGCCTGGGCATCGACCAGCATCTGATCGATGCGCCGGGGCCGGTGGCGACGCTGGCCAATGGGTGTTTCTGCTGTCGGGATCAGGGGGATCTGGCGGCGACATTGACCGCGATGTTCGCCGCGCGACGGGCCGGGCAGGTCGGTGATTTCGATCTGGTGGTGATCGAGACCAGCGGGCTCGCCGATCCTTCCGCGGTGCTGATGCTGCTGGCGGGCAATGCCGAGCTGGGGCGGCTGTTCGAGGTTGGCCGGGTGGTGGCGTGCGTCGATGCGACGCGCGCGGGCGGGCTCGTGGCGGGCGAGGAGACGCTGTTGCGCCAGGTGGCGTTCGCCGATTTGGTGGCGATCACCAAATCCGACATCGCCGGGTCTGATCAGAGCGTGGCGGCGGAAGCGGCGGTGGCGGCGGTCAATCCGGCGGCGGCGATCATGCAGGTGCGGTTCGGTGCGGCGTCGCTCGATGACATATTGGCGATGCGGGGGCGGCGGGGGCGGTTCGTGGCCGCCGCGCCGGGCGGGCATGGCGGGCTCGCGCGCGGCGAGATCGTTTCGGATGACGATTGGGATTGGCAACCCTTCAGCCTGGCGATGCATCTGCTGGGCGAGCTGCGCGGCCCTGATCTGTTGCGGGTGAAGGGGCTGGTGCGCGTGGGCGGTCGGGCGGGGCCGGTGCTGTATCAGCGGATCGGGCATCTGGCGCATCCGCCGGTGGAGCTGCCGGCCTGGCCGGAGGGGCGACGACAGACGCGGCTTGCGGTGATCACGCGCGGTATCGCGCTGGCGTCGATCGAGGCGCTGATCGAAGCGGCGATGGCGATCGGCTGAGTTCAGCCGGCAAGTTCGGGGCGCCAGCCGGTGGCGCCCTGGCCGGCGAAGCGGTCGCGCAGATGCAGATACAGCAGCAGCATCGCCACCGAGCCGATCAGCGGTGCGAGCGCCATCAGCCCCATCATCTGCGCCGGCGACCAGCCCCAGCCCAGGGTGAGGCCGGTGAGCAGCGGCGCGAACACCTGGCCGGTGCGGCCAAGGCCC
>DAHWBL010000215.1 GCA_027323595.1 Acetobacteraceae bacterium
CGCCCCGCACGGCGCGGCGGGGTGGCACGCATGATCGGCAGCGGGGTCGCCGCCGGCTTCTCGCTGTTCGTGGTCTCCAAGGTCGCCGAGGAATTCGGCAATTCGGGCGCGCTGCCGCCGCTGCTCGCCGCCTGGGCGCCGGCCGCCTCGGGGCTGATGATGGCGCTGGCGCTGCTGTTGCATCTCGAAGATGGCTAGAGACAGAATGGCGCTCGCAATGGTGGGTGAATCGCGCGGATGCGTTGCATGGCCCTGACCCGCTGGTTGCTCGCCGCGCTGGTTCTGCTCGGCCTGTGCGCCGGCGGCGCGCGCGCGCAAAACACCGTCCGGCTGGACCCTGCCGCCGCCCAGCCCGCCAGCGCCGACGAGCCGGTCACCTTCAGCGCCGACACCGTCACCTATGACCGCGCCAACGACATCATCGAGGCGACCGGCCATGTGCAGGCCTGGCAGAATCAGCACACGCTCTATGCCGACGCCGTCCGCTTCGACCGCAACACCAACGTCGCCGACGCGCAGGGCCATGTCGTGCTGGTGCAGCCCGACGGACAGGTGATGTTCGCCGACTATGCCGAGCTCACCGGCGGCATGCGCGACGCGGTGATCAAGGGGCTGCGCGCCCAGCTCGCCGAGAACGGCAAAGTGGCGGCCAACGGCGGCCGCCGCTTCGCCGGCAGCGACGCCGGGCAGATCAGCGAAATGACCCGCGCCGTCTACACCACCTGCGATCTGTGCAAGCAGGACCCCAACCAGCCGCCGCTGTGGCAGATCCGCGCCCGCTCGGTGGTCGAGGATTCCGAGCATCACCGGCTCGAATTCAACGATGCCTTCGTCGATCTGTTCGGCGTGCCGATCGGATATTTTCCTTATTTCTACACGATCGACCCCACCATCAGCCGCGGCGACGGGTTCCTCATGCCGGCCATCGGCACCGCCACCCACATCGGCGCCTTCTGGTCACAGCCCTACTACATGGTGCTCGACGGACAGTCCGACCTCACGCTCTCGCCCACCCTTACCTCCAACCAGGGGGTGCAGCTCGGCGCCGAATATCGCCGCATGTTCAACGACGGCCAGACCACCATCGACGGCGCGCTCGCCAACGATTACGGCACCTCGGGCTATCTGTTCGCCAAGGGCCAGTTCAACTACAACGACACATGGCGCTACGGATTTGACATCAACGTCGCCAGCTCATCGAACTATCTGCGCGACTACCGGGTGCCCACCGACAACGAGGCGTTCCTGCAAAGCTCGCTCTACGCCGAGGGCTTCGGCCAGGGCAGCTACGCGCGCGCCGACACCATCTCGTTCCAGGGCCTGACCAACCAGGTCGTCAGCACCGCCCTGCCGCTGGTGCTGCCGCGTTTCCAGTACAGCTTCTTCAGCGAGCCCGACGCGCTCGGCGGGCGCTTCAACATCAGCTCGGATTCCTACAACATCTACCGCTCCGAAGGCACCCGCACCCAGCGCAGCGCGCTGGTCGGCACCTATGAGCTGCCGTTCAACGACACCCTCGGCGGGCTGTGGAAATTCTCCCTGCACGGCACCGCCGCCGCCTATGAGGCGCAGGGGCTCAACCTCGCGCCGAACTATTCGCCGATCGCCAACGCCACCGCCATGACCGCGCTGCCGCAAGGCGCGCTGGAATGGCGCATGCCGTTCGCCCGCGCCGACACCGCCACCGGGCGCCAGGTGATCGAGCCGATCCTGCAGCTGATGGTCACCCCCAACGTCGGCGGCTCGATGTACAACCGCATCCCCAACGAGGACAGTCTCGATCTGCAATTCACCGACGAGAACCTGTTCGCCTGGAACCGCTACCCCGGCATCGACCGCCAGCAGGGCGGCACGCGGATCAACGCCGGGCTGCACACCGCCTGGTATTTCCCCAATGGCGGCATGCTCGACGCGATGTTCGGCGACAGCTACCAGTTCCAGAAGGATCCGAGCATGCCGACCGGCTCGGGCCTCACCGACTACCAGTCCGACTATGTCGGGCGCATCACCCTCGCGCCCACCAACTGGATCGATTTCACCGGCCGCGGACGGTTCGACCACGTGAACGGCACGCTGCGCTACGCCGAGGCGATCTCGGGCGTCGGCGACGCCGCGCTGCGGGTCAATGTCGGCTATATCTACACCACCACCGACCCCTTCACCCTGTATGATTTCCCCCCCGTCGCCGGCACCTACAACAACATCTTCGCCTATCCGCGCAACGAGGCGCTGGTCTCCGCTTCGACCCGCTCGGACCCCTACAAGCTCACCGGCTACGCCCGCTACGACGTGCAGAACCAGTCGCTGGTGGAGACCGGGGCCACGGTGTCGTGGGAGAACGAGTGCATGATCGTTTCCTTCAACGCCTACCGGCGGTATACCTCGATCAACGGGGACAGCGGCGCCGAGGCGTTCCTGTTCCAGGTCACCCTCAAGACCGTCGGCCAGTTCGGCTTCCACGCCTTCTGACCACCGCCCGCCAACCGCCCATATCGACCCGCCAGGAGAGTTCGCCTCAGCCATGCGCACACGTCGCCCGACCCATCCGGTCCTGCTCGCCTGCCTCGCCATCCTGGCCGCGGCACCCGCGGCCCGCGCGGCACCGCCGGGCGGCCCCGCCGACCCGCTCGCGCCCGCGCGCCAGGCCCCGGTGGCCGGCAAGCGCCTGCCCGCCGCCACCCCCGCGCCCACCCTCAAGCCCTCGGCGGTGCCGCCGATCAACGCCATCGTCGCGGTGGTCGACGGCTCGGTGATCAGCCAGGACGATGTCGACAACCGCGAACATCTGTTCGCCCTGTCCACCGGGCTGAAACTCACCCCCGAGATCAGCGACCATCTCACGCCACAGATCACCCGGTCGCTGATCGACGAAAAACTGCAATTGCAGGAGATGCAGCGCCGCAAGATCGTCGTCTCCGACGCCGAGATCGCCAGCGCCATCGCCGAGATCGAGCAGCACAACAACATGGCCAACGGCGCGCTGCGCGCCAATCTCAAGGGCCAGGGCGTGGCGCTGCGCACCCTGATCGACCAGTTGCGCGTGCAGCTCGGCTGGGTGCGGGTGATCCGCGAGCAGCTCGGCGCCGCCGCCGAGGTCAAGGACGCCGACGTCGATGACCGGCTGGCGCGGCTCAAGGCGCGGATCGGCCAGCCCGAATACCGCATCGGCCAGATCTTCATCCCGGTCGATCAGCCCAGCCAGGACGCCGACGCCCGCCGCTTCAGCGACATCGTCGTCTCGCAATTGCGCGGCGGCGCCGCCTTCGCCATCGTCGCCGCCCAGTTCAGCAGCGGCCGCAACGCGCTCGAGGGCGGCGATCAGGGCTGGGTGCGCCCCGACCAGCTCGACGCCCAGATCGCCTCCCTGGTCACCGAAATGCCGGTCGGCGCGATCAGCAACGCGGTCAAGGTCGCCGGCGGCTACGAGGTGGTGACGCTGCGCGCCAAGCGCGAAATCGGCCACGACACCGCGCTGATCGCCCATCTGCGGCAGTTCTTCATCCCGTTCACCTCGCCGCTCAACCCCAGCGCCCCCACCCCCCAGCAGCAGCAGGCGCTGGCCAAGGCGCAGGCGCTGTCCAGCACCGCCAAAAGCTGCGCGGACGTGGAGGCGGCGAACAAGGCCGCCGGCGAAACCCGCCCGTCCGATCCCGGCGAGGTGCACATGGAGCGCCTCAACCCGCCGCAACTGCGCGCCATGCTGACCGAGCTGCCGATCGGCAAACCCACCCAGCCGCTGCCCGCGCTCGATGGCATCACCGTGCTGATGGTCTGCTCGCGCGACGAGGTGAACGACGCCGCCCCGCCGCGCCAGGAGCTGGTCACGCAGATCATCAACGAGCGCGCCGAGCTCGCCTCGCGCCAGTTGCTGGACGATCTGCGCCGCCGCGCCCTGATCGAGCGGCGCAGCTCCTGACACCAGCGCCCGCGCGCCCGCCCGAGCGAGCGCCACTGCGCGAGGTCATCGCGCGGCACGGGCTCGACGCGCGGCGGTCGCTCGGCCAGCATTTCCTGCTCGACCCGACGATCTGCGCGCGCATCGCCGCCGCCGCCGGCCCGCTCGATGGGCGCCACATCATCGAGATCGGCCCCGGACCAGGCGGGCTCACCCGCGCCCTGCTCGACAGCGATGCCGCCGATATCGTCGCCATCGAGCTGGATCACCGCGCCATCGCCGCCCTCGCCGAGCTCGCCGTCACCGCCCCCGGACGGCTGCGGGTGATCGAGGCCGACGCGCGCCACCACGATGCCGCCGCCCTCGCGCCGCCACCACGCCAGATCATCGCCAACCTGCCCTACAACGTCGCCACCCCGCTGCTGATCGGCTGGCTGCGCCGCGCCGCCGATTTCGAGCAGATGCTGCTGATGTTCCAGCTCGAAGTCGCCGAGCGCATCTGCGCGCCGGTCGCAAGCCCTGCCTATGGCCGGCTGTCGGTGCTGGCACAGGCGGTCTGCACCGCCGAGGTCGCGCTGCGCCTGCCCGCCGGCGCCTTCGTGCCGCCGCCAAAAGTGGATTCCGCGGTGGTACGCCTGCGCCCGCGCCCCGCGCCGCCCGCCCCCGACCTGCTGGCCAGGCTGGAGCGCGTCACCGCCGCCGCCTTCGGCCAGCGCCGCAAGATGCTGCGCGGCGCGCTGCGCGGCCTCGGCGGCACCGCCCTGCTGGACGCCGCCGCCATCGCCCCGGACCGGCGCGCCGAAACCCTCAGCGTCGATGAATTTCTCGCGCTCGCCGCCCTGATCTGACGGTCAGGCCGCCCGGCACAGCTCCAGCGCGCCACGCCCGGCGATGGCGTACGGATTGGCGAGCGATTCCATCATTTCGAAATGATTATATTCGGTGCCGATGCGCAGCCGTACCGGCTTGCCCGCGGCGGCCACGGCGGCGGCGAAATCGCGACTCTGGCGCTGAAACTCCGGGGTCTCGCGGGTGCCGGTCATCAGCAGCAGCTTCGTGCGCAGCCGGTCGATGTGGCGTTGCGCGCTCAGCGCGGCCTCGCTCGCATCGTCGAACCGCACATAGGCCCCGCGCGCCGACAGCCGCGGGCCGGCCATGTCGTACATGCCGCTGATCAGCAGCGCCGAGGTGAACAGATCGGGTGCGGCGCCATACACGCCGCGCCAGTCGGTGGTCAGCGCCACCCCGGCCAGGTGCGCGCCCGACGAATGCGCCCCCAGCACCAGCCGGCGCGGCGCCGCGCCGAGGCGCGCGGGGGCACGCGCGCAGAACAGCGCCGCCCGACAGACCTGGTCCACGATCGGCGCCAGCAGCCCGCCGGTCGCCTCCACCCCGTCGAAGTCGATTGCCGCGTAGGAAATGCCATGATCGAGAAACATCTCGGCGGGAAACATGTAGTTCGCCGCCGAGCCGGCATGCCAGGCACCGCCATGCACGAACACGAACAGCGGCCCGCCGGGGCGTTTGGCCGGATAATACAAAATCCGCTCGATCGGCTTTGGTCCATAGGCGATCTCGCGCGGCGGACCGATGCGCCCCGCGAGATCGGCGCTGGCCGCGGCGTAACGCGCCAGCAACTGCCGCGCGTTGGGCGCATAGACCGACTGGTCATAGGCGTCGTCGAGCTGCTTTTGGGTGTAGTCCAGATAGATTTTCTTCTCATCGTCCGCGCGCGCGCCGCTGGCGGACGCCAGCACCGCGAGCCCCGAAATCACCGCACGCCGATGCATCCGCGCGCCCCTCTCAACCAAACAGGGCGACCACACCCGCGTCCGCATCCACCCAATAGCGCCCCTGCCCGATCAGATCGAGCATCAGCAGCCGGATGCCAGGTGGCAGCGACGCATCGCCGTCGGTCCAGCGCTGCCCGCCGCCCCAGTCCTCCAGCCCGTGCCAGCCCTCGCCGAACAGCGCCGCGTCGGACAGATCGGCGTCATCGCCATCGATCTGCGCGCGCGCCACGCACACACCCAGCGTGCGCGCAT
>DAHWBL010000219.1 GCA_027323595.1 Acetobacteraceae bacterium
ATGCGCTTGCACCAGCGGAGCGGGCCGGCTTCGCGGAACTCGCGCGCCGCCGCGGCGACTACGCGCTGGTCGGACTTGCGATGCAGGTGCGCGTGCGACCAGGCCAATCTTTTTTCGACACCGCGTCGATCGTGTATGCATCCGTCGGCGCGAGGCCGACCCTGGCGACGCGCGTCGCAAAACGCCTGTGCGAGCCGGCCACGGACCCCAGGCAACATCATCGCGATCTGCGGATCGCGCTTGCCGAAGATATCGACCCGCCGTCGGATGTGCACGCCACCGCGCGGATGCGTCTGCATCTCGCCGGCGTGCTGCTGGATCGCCTCACCGACGAGCTGCGCGGAGGTGCCGATGGACGATGAGTTTTTGCCGGTGTCGTTCACTCTCAACGGCAGCACCGTGCGCCAGTCGGTCTCGCCGCGCACCCATCTCGCCGACATGCTGCGTGGCCCGTTGGGATTGACCGGAACCCATCTGGGCTGTGAGCACGGCGTGTGCGGCGCCTGTACCCTGTTTGTGGACGGGCTGACCGTGCGGTCCTGCCTGATGCTCGCGGTGCAGGCGGACGGCGCGGCGGTGCAGACCATCGAAGGGCTCAGCGACGCGCAAGACCCGGTGCTGATGGCGTTGCAGGCTGCGTTCTGTGAGCGCAACGCCTTGCAATGCGGCTACTGCACTGCCGGAATGTTGGCCACCGCGCTGGAACTGCTGCGCGAAAACCGAAGTCCTGAACGGGCTGAAATACGAGACCGACTCTCCGGAAACTACTGCCGCTGCACCGGCTATCACGCTGTCGTCGATGCCGTCGAACTCGCCGCGGCGCGGCTTCGCGCGGGAGAAGCTCCGTGAGCGACAGGCCGGCGAGCTATATCGGGCGCAGCGTTCCCCGTCCAAATCTGCGCCGCCTGGTGGAGGGACGAGCGAGCTTCACCGACGATGTGCCGGCGCCCGCGCGCATCGTGCATCTGGCGTTTTTGCGAAGTCCCTATGCGCACGCAAAAATCGTCTCGATCGACGTCACCGAGGCGCAGCGGGCCGAGGGCGTGGTTGCCGTGGTAACCGGACGCGATCTTGCACAATTTTGCACGCCATGGACCGGCGTGCTGACGCATTTCGCCGGTTTGAAATCCGCCCCCCAGCACGCGCTCGCGATCGATCGGGTTCTGTGGCTCGGTGAGCCACTGGTCGCGGTCGCGGCAAGTTCGCGCGCTCTCGCCGAAGACGCGCTCGAACTGGTGCAGGTCGAGTTTGAGGAATGCGCCGCTCTCACGGATGTCGATGCCGCACTCGCGCCGGGTGCGCCGGTAATGCACCCGGAACTCGGCGACAATGTCGCGTTTCAGCTCAACCTCGATGTCGGCGAAGTGGACGCGGCTTTCGCTGAAGCGCACGTCGTCGTCGAGGATGAATTCCACTTCGCCCGTCATACCGCGGTAACGCTGGAGGCGCGTTCGATCCTTGCGGACTACAACGCGTCTGAGGGGCGGCTGACGGTGTATCAATCGACGCAGACGCCCTATCAGATGCAGGACGTCTTTGCGCGCCATCTTGGCATTCCCGCTGAAAATGTCAGGGTTGTCGCCGGTGACGTGGGCGGCAGCTTCGGCATGAAGCTGCATGTCTATGGTGATGAGATGGCTGCTGCCGCCATCAGCGTGATGTTGCGCCGTCCGGTGAAATTCATCGCCGATCGGCTGGAATCCTTCGTCTCCGATATCCATGCCCGCGCGCACCGGGTGCGGGGGCGGATGGCGCTGGACGCGGGGGGCAACATCACCGCGATCGACGTTGATGATGTCTCTGGCATCGGTCCTTATTCGACCTACCCAAGGACAAGCGCGGTCGAGGGCAACCAGGTGGTCCGGCTGATCGGCGGGCCATATCGCCATCGCTCCTATCGTGCCGGGCTCAAGGTCGTTTTTCAGAACAAGGCGATGATGAGCCAGTACCGCGCTGTTGGCCATCCGGTCGCCTGCGCGGTCACCGAGGCGCTGGTCGATCAGGCAGCATCGTTGATGCAGCTTGATCCGCTGGAAATCCGCCGCCGCAATTTTCTGGACGATGATGCGTATCCATATCGCTCGCCCACCGGATATCAGTTCGAGCGCTTGTCCCATCACCAATGTCTGGATGCGCTGGAGCGTGCCTGCGGCTACGCGGACTTGCGGGCCGACCAGGAAGCGGCGCGCCGCCGCGGTTGCCACCGCGGGATCGGCGTTGCCGCTTTTATAGAAATCACCAGTCCAGGCCCCGCATTTTATGGTGTGGGCGGCGCCCGTATCAGCGCCCAGGATGGCTGCGTGATGCATCTGGATGCGTCCGGAACCATACGCTGTCAGGTGAGCGTCACCGAACAGGGCCAGGGAACCGCGGCGATCATGACGCAGATCGCGGCCGACGCGACCGGCCTGCCGCTTGCCGCCATCCGCGTCATCACCGGCGACACCGACACGACCCCCTATGGCGGCGCGACCTGGGCCTCGCGTGGGGCCGCGATCGGCGGCGAGGCGGTGCTGCTGACCGGACGCGCGCTGCGCGAGCAGATATTGCAGGTGGCGGCAGCAATCCTGCAAAGCTCTATGGACAGGCTCGATGTCGTCGACGGCCATATCGTCGATCGTGATGGCGGACAGCATCGGATCAGCGTTGCCGACATCGCGCGGATCGCGCATTTCCGACAGGACACCCTGCCGCCTGGCGTGCAGCCGCAATTGGTTGCCGCGCGCAACCATGTGCCGCGCGGGGAGCCTTTTGCTTTCACCAACGGCATTCAGGCGAGCCATGTCGAGGTCGATATCGACACCGGCTTTGTGACATTGCTTGGCCATTGGGTGGCCGAGGATTGTGGCCGGATCATCAACCCAATGCTGGTTGACGAGCAGATTCGTGGTGGCGTGGTCCAGGGAATCGGCGCGGCCCTGTTCGAGGAATGTGCCTATTCCGACGATGGGCAGTTGCAGAATGCGACACTTGCCGATTATCTGGTGCCGATGGCAGCCGAGATGCCGGACATTCACGTCTGCCACGTGTCCACGCCGACGAAATTTAGCGAACTCGGCGCGAAGGGTGCGGGAGAGGCGGGAACCGCCGGGGCCTCGGCCGCGGTTCTGAACGCGGTCAACGACGCGCTGCGACCACTGGGTGCGCGGCTGGCGGAACTGCCCATCACGCCCGAACGGGTGCTGCGG
>DAHWBL010000220.1 GCA_027323595.1 Acetobacteraceae bacterium
TGGTGAAGCTGTCCGACCAGGCGCCGATGGACGACGCGCAGCGGCGCTGCGGCATCAACCCGGCCTATGAGATCGTCACCCGCGGCTGGCTGCGCGCCGCGCACCGCGCGCTCGATCCGCAACGCAGCACCGAGATGGAACCCTGGCACCCGCATGATGCCGATGAGCCGCTGGTGCCCGGGCGGGTCTATCGGCTGGAGATCAGCCTTGAGCCGATGGCCTATCTGTTCCGCCGGGATCATCGCATCCGGCTTGAAATCGCCAACGGCGATTCAGTGGTGACCGAGGCGCTGTGGGGCCATTTCTACCGCCCCGACAAGATCGGCCGCGACACGATTCATCATGATGCCACCCATGATTCGCATCTCATCCTGCCGGTGACGCACCAGGGCTGAACGCGCCGGCCAGTCGGCCGCCGGCGGCGTGCCAGGCGAGCACGCCGCGCCCGGCCGCGGCACCGGTGGCAAGGCATGCCTGGAGCAGATACCCCCCGGTCGGTGCCTCCCAATCCAGCATTTCGCCGGCCACGAACAGGCCGCGATGGCGGCGCAGCATGGAATTGCCGTCCAGTTCCGCAAGCCGGATGCCGCCGGCGGTGGAGATGGCGCGGGTGATGGGCGCGCAAGACTCCAGACGCAGCCTCAAGGATTTGATCATGTCGAGCAGCGGTGACGGGTCGCCCGCGTGCCGCGCCTGCTGCACCAGCCCGATCGCCACCGCCGAGAGCCCGGCGCGCTTGCGCAGGATGTTGGACAAGGATTGGCTGCCGCCACCGGCCAGGCGTTCGGCGAGCGCGGTCGCGCTGATGTCGGGGCGCAGATCGACCCGAATTTCGGCGAACCCGTCGCGCGCGATAGCCTCGCGCGCCATCGCCGACAGCGCATAGACCGCGCCGCCCTCGATGCCCTGAGCGGTGATCATCAGTTCGCCGCGAACACTGTGCCCCGCGACGGACAGGGCGATGCGCTTGAGCGGCGTGCCGGCGAAGCGGGTGGCGAAATATGCTGACCAGGCAACGGTAAATCCGCAATTCGCCGGGCGCAACGGCGCGATGTCGAGGTCGGGCAGAAGGCCGGTCCAGCCGCCATCCGAGCCCAGCCGCGGCCATGACGCGCCACCGAGCGCGAGCACCACCGCATCGGCGGCATGGGTGCGGCCGTCGGCGAAGCGCACGCCGTGGCTGTCCCAGCCGGTCCAGTTCGCGCGCGTCACGAAACCCACGCCCAGGGACGCCAGCCGCGCGAGCCAGGCGCGCAGCAGCGGGCTCGCCTTCATCGCGGTTGGGAACACCCGGCCGCTGCTGCCCACGAAGCTCGGCTGGCCCAGCGCGGCGCACCAGTTGCGCACCGCCGAGGGTGGCAGCGCGGCCAGGCGCGGCGCCATCCAGTTTGCCGCGGCTCCATAGCGGGTCAGGAAAGTTTCCAATGGCTCGGAATGGGTGATGTTGAGCCCGCCGCGCCCGGCCATGAGCAGCTTGCGCCCCAGGCTGGGCATGCGGTCGAACACGGTGACCGACAGGCCGGCGCGGGCCATCACCTCGGCGGCCATCAGCCCGGCCGGCCCGCCGCCGATGACGGCGACGCGATACGCAGGCTCCGGCGGGGCGTTCACCGGCGGCTATATGCCGCGCACGGCGGCCGGCACGCGCCGGTGCATGCTCGCCTGCTCATAGGCATAGGCCAGCCGCAGCATCGCCGCGTCCTCATAGGGGCGGCCGAGGAAGGTGATCCCGGCGGGCAACCCGGCGGTGGTGAAACCCGCAGGTACCACAACGGACGGAACAAAAACCAGAAAAGTGTTCAGATGCGGCGCGCCGGTCTGGTCGCGATAGGGCGGGTTGAGGCCCTCGCTGATCAGCGTGGGCTGATGCTCGACCGCCTTGTGCACGATGGCGTCCAGCCGGTGCCTGGCCATGACATCGTGCAGCCCGATCATCAGCGTCTGGCGGGCGCGCAGATAGGCGTGATGCCGCTCGGCCGAGGCCGGTGCGCGCCACCGTTCCCGCGCGCCGCGCAACACCTGCGCGAAGCGCGGCGAGGCCATCGCCTCGGCGCGGGTGGCGAACGGCGCGGTGGCGCTGCCGGCGACGTAGGTGGCAAACATCGCCGCCTCCTCGTCCATGTCGCGCGCGCGGGTGGCGAGCAGGGCGGCGAGGTCGGGGATGACCAGCGGATCGACAAGTTCGGCGCCCGCGTCTCGCAATTCGTCCACCGCGCGGTTGAACACCGCGTCCACCAGCGCGAAATCCTCGCTGTCCGGATCGGTGCCGAACCCCATCGGCTCGCGCAGGATGCCCAGCCGCGCGCCGCGCAACGCGCCAACGTCGAGCCCGGCGGCGAAGCTGCCCGACACACGCCCCACGCCGAGCGCGGTCACCGGGTCCTGCGGGTCGTAGCCGACCATGCCGTCGAGCACGCGCGCGAGATCCTCCACCCGGCGCGCCATCGGCCCGAGCGAGCCGTTGATCGTTGGCCAGCCACCATACACATGCCGACGGCTCACCAGCCCGGCGCTGGGGCGCATGCCGGCAACCCCGTTCCAGATCGCCGGCCGGCGGATCGAGGCGAAGCCTTCCTGGCCGATCGCGACCGTGCAGAAATTCGCTGACACCGCGGCGCCCGATCCGCCGGAAGACCCGCCGGCGGTGCGCGCGAGATCGAAGACATTGCGGGTGGAGCCGAACAGCGAGCCGTGGGTGTCGCCCGCGCCAAGTTCACCGAGCGTGGTCTTGCCGAGCATGATCGCACCCTGCGCGCGCAGCCTGGCGATGGCGAAGGCGTCCCGGCCGGGCATGTGGCCCTCGAACAGCACCGAGCCCATGGTGGTCGGCAGTCCGTCCACATCGACCTGGTCCTTGATCAGCAGCACGACCCCGTGCAGCGGCCCGACCGGCCCGCCGGATCGGTAGGCCCGGTCCAGCGCATCGGCCTCGTCGAGCGCGCGCGGATTGAGCGAGATGACCGCGTTGATCGCCGGACCGGCCTGGTCGAAAGCGGCGATGCGATCGAGATAGGCCTGCACCAGTTGCCGCGCGGTCAGCCGGCCCTGCGCCATCGCCGCATGGATGCCGGCGATGGTCGCCTCCATCACATCGAACCCGTGATCATCCATCTGCCCGCTCCCTCAATGACCGCGCCAGCTTGGCAAGAGTTGCGCCGCGCACCAAGCCCCGGCGCGATGTGTTATGGCGCGGCCTTGCGGAAAATCACCACGAGGTTGTTGGCCGGCATGGCGATGCGCTCGGCGAAGCGAAGCCCATGGTGGGCGGCGAGTGCCTTCACAGCCGCAAGATCGCGCAGGCCCCAGGCCGGATTGCGCGCCTTGAGATCGAGGTCGAACGCCAAATTTCCTGGCAGGGTCTCGACATCTGGCTCGATGTAGGGGCCGTAGAGAAACAGCATGCCGTCGGGCGGCAGCAGCCGGGCAGCACCTTCCATCAGCCCCTGGGTCGCGGCCCAGGGCGAGATGTGGATCATGTTGATGTTGACGATCGCATCGGCCCGCGCGACCGGCCAGGACGCCGGCTCGGCGGCGTCGAGGCGCAGCGGGGGCAGCAGATTTGCCAGGCCCGATCGGGCGCGCGCCGCGGCGATGCGCGCCAGGGCGTCGGGATCGGGGTCGGTGGGCTGCCATTGCAGGCCAGGGATGGCGGCGGCGACGAACTGCGCGTGCAGGCCCGACCCGGAGGCGATTTCCAGCACCAGGCCGGTGGCGGGAAGGCGTGGCCGCAGCTCATCCAGAATCGGGCCGCGGTTGCGCAAGGCGGCGGGCGGGATTTTCGCCCCATCGGACATCGGTTCGTTCATGCCGTGCATCATAGCCGCTCATGCCGGGATTGCGCAAAGCCTGCCGCCATCTGGCACGGTCACCGACCGCGGATCATCGATGACCGGCATGCGCCCCATCGGGTGGGCGAACGCGCGGGCAAATTTGCATCGCGGCGCGCACTCGGCCAGATTATGGCGGTCGCGAACGCGGCGTCCAAAGGGGGAAACATGATGATGCCACGCATTTCCGGCCGGTTGATCCGCGCCACGACATCCGGCCGATGAACGCGCCCGACGGGATCGTGCGGCCCGCATCGCCCGACGCGGCTGCGGTGGTGAACGTTACTGACCTGATCGATCAGAGTCGCATCGGGGCGTTGCAGATCAGCGTTTTCGTGCTCTGCGCGCTGGTCGCGCTGCTCGATGGGGTGGACACGCAATCGATCGGGGTGGCGGCACCGTTCATCGCCGATAATCTCGGCATCAAAATGACCTCGTTCGGGCCGATCTTCTCGGCCGCGCTGTTCGGCGCCATGCTGGGCGCGCTCTGCTTCGGTCCGCTGGCGGACCGGTTCGGCCGCAAGCTGATGCTGGTGATCGCCACCATCATCTTCGCGATCTTCACCTTCGCCACCGCCCATGCCGGCAGCGTGGGCGTGCTGATGGGCTGTCGCTTCGTCGCCGGCGTCGGGCTTGGCGGGGCCACGCCGTGCTTCATCGCGCTCACCTCCGAATATGCTCCGGCGCGGGCGCGCGCGATGATCATCACCATGCAATGGGCGGCGTTCCCGCTGGGCGGCATGCTGGGCGGGCTGTTGAACTCCTATGTCGTCGCGGCGTTCGGATGGCGCGCCCTGTTTCATCTGGGCGGTATCGCGCCGCTGCTCATCGCTGCGTTGCTGGCTTGGAAACTTCCTGAGTCGCTGCGCTTTCTGCTCACCCGCCGCCCCGACGCCACAGCGCGGATCGCGCGGATCACCCGCGCCTTCTCGGGCCATGCACTGCCCGCGGGCGCGCGCATCACGTCGAGCGAGGAAAAGATCACCGGCCTGTCGGTGGTGCATCTGTTCACCGAACGTCGCGCGCTGGGCACGGTGCTGCTGTGGGTGCCGTTCCTGATGGGGTTCGGCACGCTGGCGGTGGTGACGCTGTGGACGCCGGCGCTGTTGCGCCAGCATGGCATCGCCGCCTCCTCGACGGCGTTCGTCGTCGCCTTCAACGGGCTGGGCGCGGTGTTCGGCCAGGGCTCGGCCGGCCGGTTGATCGAGCGGTTCGGGGTGGTGCCGATTCTGGTGCCGGCCTTCATCCTCAGCGCCGTGTGCACCGCGGCGCTGGGCTATTCGACCGCCTCGGTGCCGTGGGCCGCCACCTTCGTTGGCCTGGTCGGGCTGTTCGCCGGACTGGGCACGGCGGGTGCGATCGCGCTGGCGGCGATGGCATATCCCACCGCCATCCGCTCCACCGGCGTTGGCTGGGCGATGGGCATGGGGCGCTTTGGCCAGACGCTGTTTCCGCTGTTCAGCGGCATCATGCTCGGCGCCGGCTGGGGGCCGGAGGCGATGCTGAATGTCGTTGGTGCATCAGGCATCATCGCCGCGCTGTTCATCGTGCTGCTGCGGCTGCGCATGCGGCGGATGCAGGGGTGAACACGCCCATGACCGAGCCGGTCGAGGCCGACATCGTGGTGATCGGTGCCGGGCTCGGCGGGCTGTGCGCGGCGGCGCGGTTGCTGCGCGAGGATGGCGGGCGCATCGTGGTGCTGGAGAAATCCGACGATGTGGGCGGCGTGTGGCGCACCAACCGCTATCCCAACGTCGCCTGCGACACGCCGATCGACATCTATGCCATCAGCTATTATCCGGGCGACACATGGTCGCGCAATTTCGCCCCCGGTGACGAGATCCAGCGCTATCTGCGCGACTTCGCCGACGTGCATGGCGTGCTGCCGCTGGTGCAGACCGGTTGCGAAATCGCTGCCGCGGACTGGGATGATGCGAACGCGTGCTGGCTGATCACCGCGAAGGACGGACGGCGGTGGCGCGCGCGGTTTCTGATCTGGGCCGGCGGGCTGTTCTCGCGCCCGCTGCTGCCATCGCTGCCGGGCATGGGCCGGTTTCGCGGCGAGATGCTGCACTCCACCGCCTGGTCGGGGGATGTCGCGCTCACCGGCAAGACCATCGCCGTGGTCGGCGGCGGCGCGACGGCGATTCAGATCATGCCTTATGCCGCCGAGCACGCACGCGAGGTGGTGTGTTTCGTGCGCACGCCCTCCTACGTGATGCCGCGCCCCGACATCGCCTTCAGCACCGTCGGGCGCGGCAGCGCGGCCTTCACCGAGGGGCTGGCCGAGCGCCGGGCGCAATGGTTCGAGCAGTTCGAGCAGATCGCCAGGGCGCGCTTTCCGATGAACGGCGCGCTGATCGCGCAGACCGAGGATGTCTGGCGGCAATATCTGCACGCCCAGGTGCACGACGCTGGCCTGCGCGACATCCTGACCCCGGCCTATCGCTTCGGCTGCAAGCGCCCATTGTTCAGCTCCGACTATTATGCCGCGATGGCGCGCGACAATGTCACCGCGGTTGGTCGCGGGATTGCCGAGGTGCGCGACGACGGGCTCGTCGATACACACGGCATCTTCTACAAAGTTGACGTGATCGTGTGGGCCACTGGCTTCGATGTGGGGCACATGCTGAACGATCTGCGCATCACCGGGCGCGATGGGCAAAGCCTCGACCAGGCATGGGCCGACGCGCCGGAAGCCTATTACGGCACCATGGTCAAGGGATTTCCCAATCTGTTCCTGATGAACGGCCCCAACGTCAGCGGCGCCTCGGCGACCGATTTCATCGAGGCCCAGTGCGGGCTGATCGCGCACGCGCTCACCACCAGCCGGGCGCGCGGTGGCGCGGTGGTCGATGTGCCGGCGGCGGTGCATGACGAATTCAACGCCGAGATCGAGGCGCGCACGCAGCAAAGCGTGATGGTGCTTGGCAATTGCGATTCCTATTATCGCGTCGGCTACTCCGGCCGGGTGTTCACCCATTGGCCCGGCACGATGGAATCGTTCCGCAACGCCATCCGCGACCTCGCGCCCGCCGGGCTGCGCTTCACCGCGGCCGGCCGGACGGTGTCGGCGTGAGCGCGACGGTCGCCATCGTCACCGGCGGCACCGGGGCGATCGGCGCGGCGATCTGCGCGCGGCTGCAAGCCGAGGGCATGCGCGTCGTCGCCGCCGACCGCGATCCGCGGCCCACACCCGCGGGGCAGCATTATATCGCCTGCGACATGACTGATCCGACCAGCATCGAAGCGCTGCTCACCGCGGCCGCACGGCTTGGCCCGATCGGCTGCATCGTTGCCGCGCACGGCATCCTGCTGGAGACCCCGGCGGGAGGGGCGGATTTGTCGGCGGTGTCGCGGATTCTCGATGTCAATCTGAAAAGTGTTGCGTATCTCTGCGATCTATCCAAACGTTTCGTTACCGCTCCGGCCAGCATCGTGCTGATCAGCAGTTGGACCGCGTTTGCCGGGCGCATTCGCAACGGTTATGGCTATCAGGCCGCCAAGGCCGGGCTGGAATCGCTCACCCGCGTTTTCGCCGTCGCCTACGGACCCGATGGCGTGCGGGTGAATGCGGTGGCACCTGGCTTCATGGCCGAGCCGATGAAGGGCGTGGGCGCGCAGATGCGTGCGCGCCAGGGCGGCATGAATGGCGTGATCGCCGGCGCGCCGCTGCGCCGGCTGGTCGATGGGGTCGATGTCGCGAACGCGGTCGCTTTTTTGTGCTCCGCGCAGGCGAGCGCCATCACCGGCGTGGTGCTGCCGGTCGATGCCGGCTATCGGGCGCTGTAGAGCAACATCGCGGCGCCAGACTCATGTGGCCGATGGCGGCTTGAGCGGTTCGGCACGCTTGTCCAGGAACTCCCGCAGGCGTCCGATCGCCTCGGGCGAGCGCCGCATCGAGGTGTTCAGATATTCCATGAACAGGCCGTCGTCATGCGAAAGATCGTTCATCCTTGGCAGCACGTTGGTGATCATCCAATTGGTGTTGGGGGTGTTTTCGGCGATCCGGCGCGCGAGCCTGGTTGCCATCGCCAACGCCTCGCCTGGCGGCACGACATATTGCGCGAGCTTCGCCTGCCGGCCTTCCTGCGCGTCCAGCGTGCGGCCGGTCAGCATCATGTCGGCCATCGTCTCATAGCCGATGATGCGCTGGATCCGCACCGAGCCCCCACCACCGACGAAAATCCCGCGCTGCCCCTCGGGCAGGCCGAAAAACGTTGTCTCATCGACCACACGTATATGCGCGGCGGTCGCGAGTTCCAGGCCGCCGCCAACCGTGGCTCCATGCAGGGCCGCGACGAAAGGCACGCTGCCCCGCGCGATGAGATCGAACGTCTCATGCCACAGATGCCGTGGCCTGCGCTTGCGCGGAAACGGCGCGTCGGGCGCGATTCGTTCCGCCAGTTCGGCAAGATCAAGCCCGGCGGAGAAACATTTTCCGTGGCCGAAGATCACGCCCGCCTCGGCCTCCTCACCGGCGCGGCGCACCGCCTCGGCCAATTCCAGCACGAGCGCCTCGTTCAGGGCATTGCGCTTGTCCGGCCGGTTGAGTCCGATCAGGGCAACCTTGCCGTCCAGCTCATATGAAATCACCTTGGGCTCCATCAGTTCGCCTCCTGTTCAAATGCTGTCGTCACCACCAGCGCATCAAGCGCCGTCGCTCCGCGCCCGCGTGGATGCACCATCAGCGGATTGATCTCCACCTCGACGACATCCGCCGCGCCCGCGATCAGCCGACCGAGCGCCCCCACGGCGCGCGCGGCCGCCTCGACATCGACCGCGGGCATGTTGCGAAACCCGTTCAACAGCCGCGCCGCCTTCAGTTTTCCCAATTCGAGAACGATCTCCTCCTGCGACGCATCCGCCGAAATCAGCCGCACATCCTCCAGCGCCTCGACAAAAACCCCGCCCAGACCAACGACGATCACCGGCCCCCAGCGCGGGTCGCGGCGCGCGCCGACCACGAGTTCGAGCCCGCGCTCCACCATCGCCTCGACCAGAACACCCTCAAGCCGCAGCCCCGGCCGCGCCTGCTCGATGGCGGCCATCAGCCTTGCCCAGCCC
>DAHWBL010000136.1 GCA_027323595.1 Acetobacteraceae bacterium
CCTGGCCCTGCCGCACGAAGCCGCCCTGCTCGCGCATGCCGATGCCGCCGAGCACCGCGCGCGAGCTGATGTTGCTTTGCCGCGCCACCGCCACCACCCGCGCGATGCCCGCACGCTCATGCGCGAAGCGCAGCGCCGCGGCGGCGGCCTCACGCGCCAGCCCGCGCCCGCGGCTGTCCGGCCAGAATGCGAATCGCAAGGCCAGGCCAAGATCATCGGGGCGCAGCATGAATCCGGTGATGCCATGAAAGCCGCCATCGGCGCGGTCACGCACGCTCCACATGCCGATGCCGCGCGCGCCCCAGAACATCTGGTCCTCGGCGAGTTCGTCGATGGTGCGAACCAGATCGCGCACGCCACCCAGCATCAGCGCGAAGGCACGCGGATCCGCCTTGAGCGCGCACAGATCGGGCAGATCCGCCCCGCTCACCGGCGTCATCACCAGCCGCCCGGTGATCAGCGACCGGAACGGATCGGTGAGCGCCGCGCCGCTCACCGCGCCAGGGGGCGGTATTTGATCCGGTGCGGCTCGGTGGCATCAGCACCCAGCCGCCGGCGCTTGTCCTCCTCGTAATCCTGGAAATTGCCCTCGAACCATTCGACATGGCTGTCGCCCTCGAAGGCGAGGATGTGGGTCGCGAGGCGATCGAGGAACCAGCGATCATGGCTGATGATCACGGCACAGCCGGCGAACTCGGTGAGCGCATCCTCCAGCGCCCGCAACGTATCGACATCGAGATCATTGGTCGGTTCATCGAGCAGGATGACGTTGTGTTCGACCTTGAGCATCTTCGCCAGATGCACCCGGTTGCGCTCGCCGCCGGACAGCACGCCCACCTTCTTCTGCTGGTCGCTGCCCTTGAAGTTGAAGGCGCCGACATAGGCGCGCGATGGCACCGCGCGCTTGCCCAGATAGATCACATCGGTGCCGCCGCTGATCTCCTCCCACACGCTCTTGTTGCCATCGAGCGAATCGCGGCTCTGATCGACATAGCCGAGCTTCACCGTCTCGCCGATCTTCAGGCTGCCGCCATCGGGGGTTTCCTGGCCGGTGATCATGCGAAACAACGTGGTCTTGCCGGCACCGTTGGGGCCGATCACGCCGACGATGCCGCCCGGCGGCAGCTTGAAGTTCAGATCATCGATCAACAGCCGGTTGCCATAGGCCTTGCGCAGATTTTCGGCCTCGATCACGGTGCCGCCCAGACGCGGCCCCGGCGGGATGACGATGTCGGCAGTGCCGGCCGCCTGCTCCTGGCTTTTCTGCAGCAGCTCCTCATAGCGCTGGATGCGGGCCTTGCTTTTGGCCTGGCGGGCCTTGGGCGTCGCACCGATCCATTCCTGCTCGGCGGCGAGCGCGCGCATGCGCGAGGTCTCTTCCTTTTCTTCCTGCTGGAGCCGCTTGCGTTTCTGATCCAGCCAGCTCGAATAATTGCCCTCGAACGGATAGCCGCGGCCGCGCTCCAGCTCCAGGATCCAGTTGGTCACGTTCTCCAGGAAGTAGCGGTCATGGGTGACCACCAGCACGGTGCCGGCATAGTCGCGCAGGGTCTTTTCCAGCCAGGCGACGCTTTCGGCGTCCAGATGGTTGGTCGGCTCGTCCAGCAGCAGCAGATCGGGCTTCTCCAGCAGCAGCTTGCACAGCGCCACCCGCCGACGCTCCCCGCCGGAGAGCCTGGTCACCTCGGAATCCGGCGGCGGGCAGCGCAGCGCGTCGAGCGCGATCTCGATGCGCCGGTCGAGCTCCCAGCCATCGCCGTTATCGATGATCTCCTGCAGCCGCGCCTGCTCGGCGAGCAGGCTGTTCATCTCGTCATCGTCCATCGGCTCGGCGAACCGGTCGGAGATCTCGTTGAACCGGCGCAGCGCATGGTCCAGCTCGGCGAATGCGCCGCGCACGTTCTCGGCGACCGTCTTGTCGGGGTCCAGATGCGGCTCCTGCGACAGATACCCCACCCGCGCGCCCTCGGCGGCCCAGGCCTCGCCGCCGAACTCGGTCTCGATGCCGGCCATGATCTTCATCAGCGTGGATTTGCCGGCGCCGTTGACCCCGAGCACGCCGATCTTGACCCCTGGCAGGAAGGACAGGGTGATGCCCTTGAACACCTCCCGGCCGCCGGGGAAGGCCTTGGTGAGGTCCTTCATCACATAGACATACTGCGTGCTCGCCATGGAAGGCTCCTTGAGGTCGTCTGATGGTCCTGGACTGTGGTCCCGCGCCCGCGGGCCCGCCGGCGCGGACGGCGCCTGCGCCCGGCAGGACTCGAACCTGCGACCAAGCCGTTATGAGCGGCCCGCTCTAACCAACTGAGCTACAGGCGCGCGGCGGCGCAAGCTAGACCGCGCCCCATCCATTGCCAAGCCGGCCGAACCGGCCGCGTCGGGGCAGGCCTGTCCTGCGCCGGCTGGGCGACGGCGTCGTTGAACCATAAGGCCCGCCGGGCTATGCCGCAACGCAGCAAAACCACCCGGACCAGGAGACATCGTATGCGCATCGAAGCCATCGCGGTTGGCCACAACCCGCCCGAGGACGTGAACGTCATCATCGAGGTGGAGATCGGCGGCGAGCCGATCAAATACGAGCTCGATAAGGAGGCCGGCACGCTGTACGTGGACCGCTTCCTGTACACGCCGATGCGCTACCCCGGCAATTACGGCTTCGTGCCGCACACCCTGTCCGACGATGGCGACCCGATCGACGTGCTGGTCGCCAACACCCGCCCGATCGTGCCGGGTGCCGTGATCAATGTGCGCCCGATCGGCGTGCTGCGCATGGAGGATGAAAGCGGCGGCGACGAGAAAATTCTCGCGGTGCCGTCGGCCCGACTTACCCAGCGCTATGCGCATGTGCACAACCACACCGACATGCCGCAGATCACGCTCGATCAGATCCAGCATTTCTTTGAGCATTACAAGGACCTGGAGCCAGGCAAGTGGGTGAAGGTGCTGGGCTGGGGCGACGCCGATGAAGCACGGCGGCTGATCACCGAGGCGATCGCGCGCTACCGCGCGGCGAACCCGGCCGGCTGACCACCCTCGCGCCGCGCGCCCGCTGGGTTCTCGCGGGTTTGTGATATTTCCACACCTCTGCCATGCTGGCGCCCCGCGTTGATCGGCCGATCAACGCGGGGCGCCTTTTTTCGTGCCTGAAGCTTTTCGTGCCCAACAAGAACGACTGCCCGCAAGACCCGATCTAGGAAACGTTCAAGCAAGGAAACGCCGACGATGCAGTATGCTCCCGCGCTCATCATCCTCTGCGGTGTATTGGCGCTGATTTATGGCCTCATCACCGCCCGCCAGGTGCTCGCCGCCGATGCCGGCAACGCCCGCATGCAGGAAATCGCCGCCGCCGTGCAGGAAGGTGCGGCCGCCTATCTGAATCGGCAATACACCACCATCGGTATCGTCGGCGTGGTCATTCTGATCGTGCTGGGGCTGACGCTGGGCATCCAGGTGGCGATCGGCTTTCTGATCGGCGCGGCATTGTCCGCGGTCGCCGGCTATGTCGGCATGAACGTCTCGGTGCGGGCCAATGTGCGCACCGCCCAGGCCTCGCGCTCTGGCCTTGCCGCGGGGCTCGACATCGCCTTCAAGGCCGGCGCGATCACCGGCATGCTGGTGGTCGGGCTCGGGTTGCTGGGCGTTGCGATCTATTACTTCGTGCTGCGCGGCATGATGCCGGGTGACGATGTCCGCCCGGTGCTGGAGGCGCTGGTCGGCCTGTCCTTCGGCGCCTCGCTGATCTCGATCTTCGCCCGTCTTGGCGGTGGCATCTTCACCAAGGGCGCGGACGTGGGCGCCGACCTCGTGGGCAAGGTCGAGGCCGGCATCCCCGAGGATGACCCCCGCAACCCGGCCGTGATCGCCGACAACGTTGGCGACAACGTGGGTGACTGCGCCGGCATGGCCGCCGATCTGTTCGAGACCTATGCGGTCACCATCGTCGCCACCATGCTGCTCGCGGCGATCTTCTTCCAGCCGGCGGCGCGCGACATTCTGTTGATGCTGCCGCTGGGCATCGGCGGCGTGTGCATCATCACCTCGATCATCGGCACCTATTTCGTCAAGCTCGGCGCCGACAACAACATCATGGGCGCGCTGTATCGCGGCCTGATCGTCACCGGGGTGCTGTCGATCATCGCGGTTGCCGGGGTGATCGACTGGTTCACCGGATTCTCCACGCCGCTGCCGCTGCTCGCGGGCGGCGCGGTGACCGGGATGGAGCTGTTCGAATGCTGCCTGGCGGGTCTTGCCGTCACCGGCTTCATCGTGGTGATCACCGAATACTACACCGCCACCGAATATCGCCCGGTGCGTTCGATCGCGCAAAGCTCCACCACCGGTCACGGCACCAACGTGATCCAGGGCCTGGCGATGTCGATGGAGTCCACCGCGCTGCCGGTGGTGGTGATCTGCGCCGGCATCATCGTCTCCTACCTCGTCGCGGGTCTGTTCGGCATCGCCATCGCTGCCACCACCATGCTGGCGCTCGCCGGCATGATCGTGGCCCTGGATGCCTACGGCCCGGTCACCGACAATGCCGGCGGCATCGCCGAGATGGCTGACCTGCCCAAGGATGTGCGCGTCACCACCGATGCGCTCGATGCCGTGGGCAACACCACCAAGGCGGTCACCAAGGGCTATGCCATCGGCTCGGCGGGCCTTGCCTCGCTGGTGCTGTTCGCCGCCTACACGCAGGACCTGAAATTCTACTTCCCCAAACTCGATGTGCAGTTCTCGCTGCAGGATCCGTTCGTGGTGGTCGGATTGTTCATCGGCGGGCTGTTGCCATATCTGTTCGCCGCGATGGGCATGACCGCGGTCGGCCGCGCCGCCGGCGCGGTGGTGGTGGAGGTGCGCAGGCAGTTCAAGGCGATGCCGGGCATCATGGCGGGCACGCAAAAGCCCGAATACGGCACCGCGGTGGACATGCTCACCAAGGCGGCGATCCGCGAGATGATCATCCCCTCGCTGCTGCCGGTGCTGGCGCCGATCGTGATGTGGGTGGTGATCGACGCGATCGCCGGGCGCGTCGCCGCGTTCTCGGCGCTGGGGGCGATGCTGCTCGGCGTGATCGTCACCGGCCTGTTCGTCGCCATCTCGATGACCTCGGGCGGCGGCGCGTGGGACAACGCCAAGAAATACATCGAGGAAGGCAACCATGGCGGCAAGGGCTCGGACGCCCACAAGGCCGCGGTGACCGGCGACACCGTCGGCGATCCCTACAAGGACACCGCCGGCCCCGCCGTCAACCCGATGATCAAGATCACCAACATCGTGGCACTGCTGCTGCTCGCGGTGCTGGCGGGCTGGATCCACTGATCAGGCGGCACCATCATCGGGGTCGGCGACGGCCTGGATGATGGTGCCCACTCCTGCTCAATCGGCCCTTGCTCAATCAGCCAGCGACCGCCCCTTGGTTTCCGGGCCGAACCAGATCGCCACCAGCCCCACCACATAGATCCAGGCAACCACCATCCCCGCCCGCGGGATCGATCCGAACGCGCCCACCAGCAGCCCCGAGGTGAGCGGGCCCGCGCCGGTGACGATGCGCGCCATGTTCCAGCAGAACCCCTGCCCGGTGGCACGAAACCGCGTCGGGAATAGCTCCGGCAGATAGGCCGCGAAGGTGCCAAAACCGCCGATCGCGAAAAACCCGTAGACCAGCATCACCGGCATGAACACCGACAGATCATGCACAAAGCCGAACATCACCAAATTGGTGAGCCCCGCCCCGGCGCAGAACAGGAAATATGATACCCGCCGCCCCAGCGCGTTGGTCATCCAGATCAGCGTGAGATAGCCGGCGAGCGCGCCGGCATTGACGATCATGAAGCTCTGGCTGGTCACCAGCACCGCACGCGCCGAGCTTGCCCCCAGCATCTGGTGAATCCAGGTCGGCAGCAGCGTGCTGGTGCCCCAGCTTCCCACCATCATGGTCATCGAGATCAGCACGCCCACGATGGTCACGCGCCGATAGGCCGGCTGGAAGATCGCGGTGAAGGTGCGCCAGGCGGTCTCGTCGCGGTGGCGGGCATGGCGCACCTTCACCCAGCGTTCGGGCTCGCCCACGAACAGACGGATAAAGATGGTGACCAGCGCCGGGCACGTGCCGGCCACCAGCACCCAGCGCCAGCCAAATGGCCCGATCACAAGATTGAGGCTGGCGGCAGCGAAAAATCCAAACGCGAAGGCCAACTGCATAACCTGCATCGCCCGCGCGCGGGATTTCTCCGGCCAGGTCTCGGCCACCAGCGCGGCACCTGCCGACCATTCCCCGCCGATGCCAATGCCCGCCAGCGCCTGCAAAATCGCCAATTGCCACCAGGTCTGCGACAGCGCGCTGAGCCCAGTGAACACCGAGTAGATCAGCACGGTCAGCCCCATGGTGCGCGCCCGCCCCAGCCGGTCCGCGACCACCCCGAACACCACCCCGCCGATGCCCCATGCGAACAGCTTGATCGCCACGATCAGCCCGCCGGTGCCCGCGATCGCGCCGATGTCGTGGCTGGCGAGCAACTCGCTGACCGAAGGAAACAGGATCATGGTGAAAAGCTGAAGGTCCATCGCATCGAACATCCAGCTCAGAAAAGCCGAGATCAGCGCGAGCCACGGCAGCCGTCGCGCCGTGGCCGCGTCCACTTGTCCGCTCATTTCCTTGCCTCCGCCTGTCCCAGCAGCAGATGAAGGATGATCAGCGGCACGCCGCCGATCACCACCGACTGGCGCAGCATCAGCTGCACCACCAGGGGCAGCGCGTGCAGCGTCTCAGGCGGCACGAACAGCGCGCCGAGCGCCACCATCAGCGCGAAGCCCACGATCACCAGATTGCGATCGTCCCAGACCACCTGGCCAAGAATCGCGATGCCATGCACCAGCACGATGCCGAACAGCAGCGTCGCCGCCGCCGACATCACCGGCGCCGGCACCGCCACCAGCAACATGTCGAACTTCACGCAGGCGCCGAGCAGAATCAGAATCGCGCCCGCCGCGAGCACGGCATAACGCGACCCCACACGGGTCGAGCGCAGCATGCCGATATTGTCCGGATAGACCTGGGTGCTGAAGCCGCCGATGATCGCGGCCAGAATTCCCCCCAGCGCCACGCTCAACAACCCCGCGGACATGCGTCCCGGCGAAGGGTCGTCATGTCCCCAGCGGCCGACCACCTTGTAGAGCGCCATCGAGCCGATGTTGGCCGGCACGAGAACCATCAGGAACACCGCGACCAGGTCCGCGCGCACGCGAAAGCCGAACGGGAAAAATCGCGGCTCCACCACCCAGGGCGCGTCGAGCACCGCGGCGAACGAGATCGGCACGAACAAGGCGTAGCACAGCGTGCCACACACCAGCCCCACCAGGATCGCCCCACGCCGCCCGCGCGACCCGCCCCAGATGGTCATCGCGATCAGCGCCAGGATGCACACGAACCCCGACAGCAGATTGACGCCGGCAAATCCCTTGCCGCCCGCATTGCCAAGCCAGTTCGGCAACGATGTGTTGGCCACCTGGATCATCGCCAGGATCACCATGGTCCCGGTGATGATCGGCGCTTCCATGAAGCGCGCGAAATAGCCGCACACCGACCGCCCGCGCACCGGCACCGCGAGCAGCGCCCAGATCGCGCTGGCGACAAACAGCGAGCCATAGGCCAGATCGAGCCCGCCATCGGGCAGATGTCCGATCGCGAGCAGGGCGGCGAAGCTGCCGACATAGGGCCCATGCACGATCGGCAGCCGCAGCACGGTGGCCTGCAACGCCGTGACCACGCCGGAAACGATGAAGGTGACACCGTAAAGATACGCGATCGCGCCGACCGGCAGCCCGAACGCATGGCCGAACAGGGCCGGGAAGATGAACATGCCGATCATGCCGAACACGTTCTGCACGCCCAGCAGCAGCAACTGCATCAGGCTCAGCCGCTCGTGGATGCCGACATCGAACGCCTCGGGCTCGGACGCAGTCCCGGCGGTCACGCGCGCGCTCGCCGGATGGCTCACATCTCCACCTTGCGCACGGACGTCTCCGCCTCCAGCCCCGGGCGCTGGCGACGCAGGGTTTCAAGTCCGTTCTCCAGCCAGTCCCCGCGCACCGCGCGCTCGGCAAAGCGCGTCCAGTCCTCGCTCCAGTCACCGAGCGTGTAGCCGTGCCAGGGCGAGGGTGTGGTCACCGCCGGCAGCCCGAGCTGGTTCCAGATATCGCGCGCGCGCTCCATGAATTGCCTGGCAGGCAAAGCAACCGGTGGCATCGCCCGCTTGCGGGTCGCATCGATCATCATCGTGGATTCCGCCCGCCGCTCGCCATATTGCGCACCCTGCACGCCGCCGCGATGCGCCTGGAGCTGCACATCATCGATCGGGTTGGAGCGATAGGCGATCGACCACAGCACCGCATCGAGGTTCGATGGATCGACATCCTCGCTCACCGCGATCACCAGCTTGCCACAGCCAGCCTGGAAAAATGCCGCGCCGTTCAGCCCCCGCCAAACCTCGCTGGTCTGCGTGCCGTCCGCGAATTGCAGGAAGATGACCGGACGCAAATTGGTGAGCGCCTCGTGCATCACCACCCGGCGGATGCCCTTCACCCCTTGCGCGTCGCGCAGATGCGCCAGAAACAGCGGCTCATACGCCACCCGCTTGATCACGCTCGATTCGCTTGGCGTCACCTGGCTGATGATCGAGTTGAAAATCGCCTGCCGCCGATGCGTGATCGCGGTCACCTGCATCGGCATGTTGAAGGCTTCGAGCGCGACATAACCGTTGCTCTCGCCAAACGGTGCCTCCGGCTCCAGAATCGCCGGATCGATCAGCCCCTCGATGACAATCTCGGCGCGCGCCGGGACCAGAAGATCGATGGTCTTGCAACGCACCATCTCGATCGGCGCGCCCGCCAGCGCACCCGCCACGGCGAACTCGTCAAGGTCGATCGCCAGCTTCTGCGGCGAGGGGAACACCACGGTCGGCGCGGCGCCGATGGCGATCGCGATCGGCATCAATTCCTTACGCGCGCGATATTTCTGCCAATGCACCCACCCACCCGCGCCGCCGGCACGCGCCACCATGCGCACCACCAGACGGTCGTTCGCCTTCAGGGCGGCGCGATACATCCCTGTATTGTACACGCCGGTTTCAGGATCACGGGTGATGCACAAGGTCGCCGTCAGATACGGTGCCGCATCGAAACCAGGGGTGGAGACCGGAACCGGCAATGCGGCAAGCCCGCCGCCTGGCGTGCGCAGAGCATCCCCGGTGATCACCACCTCCTGGCACACCCCGTGTTCCACCACCACCGGCGGCACCGGATTGGCGATCGCCTGCATCCAGGAAGCCCCGATCTGCTCCACCGGCCGCGCCATGCCCATCGCATAGATCCGCGCCGACGCCGCGAGCGCGCCGACCAGAACCGGCATGTCATAGCGCCGGCCGCTCCCATCAACGACGTTGGTGAACAGGAAGGCCCGCCGGTCGTCCTCGCGCATGCCGCCGATGAACTGCCAGCGCACCAGCGGGTGCAGTTCACTGTCCTTGTCGATCGGCTGGTCGACGCGCACCACCAGCCCATCGGCCTCAAGCCGGGCCAGATGTTCCTGCAGATCGCGCGCCGGACGCATTGGCGCGGCGGATTCATCGGTCATTACGTTCCCCTGAATTTTCCTCATGCTTTGGCAGTGAGGCAACAAACTCGCGCAACAACGCCGCAAATTCCTTCGGCTTTTCCAGCGGCGCGAGATGGCCGGTATCGGCGAGCTCGCGATAGATCGCGCCAGGCACCGCGGCGGCCATCGCGCGCACGGTCGCCGGTGCCGTCGACTGGTCATGCGACCCCGCGATCATCAAGGCCGGCAAGCCAACCTTGGGAAGCGTGGCCTCGTGCGCCAGGTCGCGAATGGCGATCCATGACCAGCCATGCACCACCGGGTCGGCTTCGAGCAGCCAGTCGCGCGCGCGCAGCACCAGATCGGGGCGGTGCAGCCGCACGTCATCACTGAACCAGCGGCTCAATGTGGTGTCCAGCACGCGCGGCATGCCGCCATGTGCCGCCACCGCGCGTGCCTGCATGGTCGCGCGGCCCACATCGTTTCGGGTGAATCCCGTGTTGGCAACGACAAATCCGGCCAGCAGCTCCGGCGCGCGCAACGCCGCGGCCTGCGCCACCATGCCACCCATCGAACAGCCCACCACCACCGCGCGCAAGCCGGTGGGAATACCGCCGACCGCGCGCAGCAATTCGATGACGTCATCGGCCATATCCTCGATGCTGAAGGCAGCCGATGGCACGTCGCTGTCGCCATGGCCGCGCGCGTCGGGCACGATGAGGCGCATGTCGGCTTCGAGTTCGCCTACCACCTGGTCCCAGAAGGCGCCGCGCAGCCCCACCGGATGCAGCAGCACCACCGGCCTTCCGGCGCCACGGGTGCGATAAGAAATAGACAGGCCGGATTTCAGTCGGAAATTCATTTCCTCAGACCGCGCCGCGAACCAGTGCCAGCAGCGCACCGGCATAATCAGACGCCATCGCCGGCGCGTCGGCCGCGCGCTGTTGGAAATGCTTGATGGTGCGCAGCACCAGCGCGGGGCGCCCGCCGATCTCGCCCAGATAGCGCTCGGCCTGCACGGCGAATTCGGCCTGCGGAAGCACCTTGCTGACCAACCCCACGGCCGCGGCCTGCATCGCGTCCAGCTCCTCGGCGCTGTAGATCAGCCAGGCGAGAACCTTCGCCGGGAGCTTGCGGTGGGTCGCCGCCATCGCCAAAGTTGGCGCGATATCATGGCGGATTTCGGGAAACGAGAAGCGCACCGTCGAGGCGGCGATGGTGATGTCGCAAGCCCCGGCAAGCGCGGCGCCAAAGCCGATCGCATCGCCCTGCACCAGCGCCACCACCGGCACCGGACAGGCGGCGATCGCCTCATACACCGCCAGCACGGGGCCCATCATCTGGGTGCGCACCTGCCACGGGTTCAGCCCGGCGGCGGTCTCGCCGCGCCCATCACGGCCGCGGCAGAACTGGTTGCCGCGTGCCTCGATCACCACCAGCGCAACGGTGTCGGTCATCACCTCGCGGATGGTCGCGGCGAGGCGCGTCATCATTGCGCGGGTGAGCGCGTTGCCCTCGTCTGGCCGGCCGAGATCGATGCGCGCGACGGTGCCTGTCTGGAGAACGGGAAATTCGAAATCAGCCATGTGTTGCCTCCTGGTGTTCCACGTTGGCCGGCGCGGCGTTGATCATGGCAATGATCTGCGCGGGTGTGACCGGACAGTGCATGATGCGCGCGCCGAACGGTGCCAGCGCATTCTCGATCGCCCCCACGATCGCGGCGATCGCGGCGATGGTGCCGCCTTCGCCCGCGCCCTTCACCCCGAGCGGATTGAGCGGCGAGGGCGTCACCGCGTGGTGGGTGTCCACACGCGGCATCTCGGCGGCGGTCGGCATAAGGTAATCGGCGAAGCTCGTGGTGAGCGGCTGCGCCTGGTCGTCATGGCGCATCCACTCGAACAGGGCATTGCCGACACCGTGCGCCACTCCGCCGATCACCTGGCCCTCGACCACCAGCGGATTGATCACGGTGCCGCAATCATGCATCACCAGATGCCGCGTGATGGTGACCTGTCCGGTGCCTACATCGACTTCGACTTCGGCGACGTGCGTGCTGTTGGCATAGGTGGATTGGTCCGGCTTGAAATAGATGGTGGATTCCAGGCCGGGTTCACGGTCGGCCGGCATCGACACGCCGTAGGCGCCGTTGGCCAGCCAGGCGATCTCGCGAAAGCTCTTGCGCATGCCTGGAACACCTTTGACCTGCACATGCCCATCCACAAGCTCCAGATCGGCCTCGGCCACCTCCAGCATCTCGGCGGCGACGCGGCGCAGCTTGTGTCCGACCTCGATCGCGGCGAGATGCACCGAGTTGCCGGCGTTGACCGCAGTGCGCGAGGCGAAGGTGCCCATGCCGAGCGAGATCGTCGCGGTGTCGCCAGTGATCACCGTGATCATATCGGGATCAGTGCCGAGCTGGTCGGCGGCGAGCTGCGCCAGCGTGGTCTTGTGTGACTGGCCCTGCGGTGTCGCGCCGGTGGAGACCGTGATCCGTCCGGTGGTGGACACCCGCACCGTCGCACCCTCGAACGGACCGAGCCCGGTTCCTTCGACAGCGTTGCTGAGCCCGATGCCGATATAGCGGCCCGCGCGCAATGCTTGTTGCTGGCGCGCGGCAAATCCGTCCCAGCCGGCATGGTCGAGCGCGGCCTGCTGAGCTGCCGGATAGTCGCCGGAATCGTAGGTGACCGGGCGGCCATCGCGAAACACGATGCCGACCTTGTAGGGCATCTGGTCGGGACGAATGAAGTTGCGCCGGCGGATCTCGGCGCGGTCAAGCCCGAGCCCGCGCGCCGCCACGTCCATCATGCGTTCCATCACGAACACCGCCTGCGGCCGGCCGGCGCCGCGTACCGGCGTGCATGATATTTTGTTGGTGTAGGCAGCAACAAGCTCCATGTGATAGGCGGGCAGCACATACGGACCCGGCACGGTGGTCGCGGCAATCCATGGCAGCACCAGCCCCCATGGCAGGTAGGCGCCGCAATCATGCACCAGCCGCCCGCGCAGCCCGCGCAGTCGCCCCTGCGCGTCGGTGGCAAGCTCGACATCCCAGTATTGATCACGCTCCTGGTGGGTGGACAGGAAATTTTCCCGCCGGTCCTCGATCCATTTCACCGGCCGGCGCAGCCGCATCGCAGCGGCCGCCACCGCGCCATATTCGGGATAGAACGCGCCCTTCGGCCCGAACCCGCCACCCACATCGGGTGCGATCACCCGCACCTGATGATCGCCCAGATCCAGCATGTCCATGAAGCTGCGTTTGATCCGATGCGCGCCCTGACAGGAGATATGTACACTCAGCAGATCGCTCGCGCGGTCGTGCGCGCAGACGATGCCGCGCGTCTCGATGGAAAACGGCCCGCCGCGATGCTGGAAAATCCGCTCGCGGAACACGTGCGCCGCGCCGGCGAAGGCGGCGGCGATGTCGCCAACGCGGATCGGCACCCGGGCGGCGATGTTGTCGGCCGCGCCGCGATGCGCGCACGCGGCACCTGGCGCCACCGCATCGGCGCAATCGGCGATCGGCGGCAGCACGTCGTACTCCACCACGACCGCCATCGCCGCGTCCTCGGCAAGATAACGGTTTTCCGCGATCACAATGGCCACCGGCTCGCCGCAGAAGCGCGCCTCCTCGCGCACCAGCACCTGCGGCATCCGGCATTGGCTGATCGCCGGATTGGGCACGTACAGCGGCAGATCCTGGCTGCGCAAGGGCTCGGGAAGACCGGCGGCGGTGATGACGCACAGCACCCCCGGCATGGCGCGCGCGGCAGCGCTGTCGATGCCGCGCACCAGCGCGTGCGCGTGCGGACTGCGCACGAACGCCGCATGCGCCAGGCCCGGCGGATCGATGTCATCGACGAACTGGCCCTGCCCGCGCAGCAGGGCGGGGTCCTCCTTGCGGACCACCGTCGCACCCATCCATTTCGCGCCCATCACGCGGCCTCGACGTCGCGCAGGAACCGGCCATCCTCGATGCGCATCTCGCCATCCACGTAGAGCGTCGGTTCCAGGATCACCCCGTCCATGTGGATGTTGGACCAGATGGTGCCGCCGACATCGACGTTGGTGCCCAGGCCGAAATGCATCGAGCCGAGAATGTTCTTGTCCTCGCGCTGCACGCCGCGGATCAGCGCCTTCGAATTGATGCCGACGGACGCTTCGGCCGGGCAGATATAGGCATTTTCGTCACCATATCGTTCCAGATAGCGCCGCAGCGTATGCGCATCGGCGCCCCCCTCGATGCGCCGGATGCGGCCCTGCTCGATGAACAGCTCGATCGGGCTGCCCAGCCGCCCGATCTGGTGCATGCACAGATCGATCACGAGGCGCCCGTTCGCCGTGCCCTCGACCGGCGGGACGTTGAATTCGCCGTTCGGATAGAGAAACCGGTTGAACGGAATCTTCTTGTTGCGACCAAGATTGTTGATCTTGTAAGGCACGAAGTCATCGCCCGGCAGCTTGGGGATGAAAATCCGCCCTTCAACGCTGTAGGTGAAGTCGCAGCCATGGCGGGAAGTGACGCGGCAGGTGCGCGCATCGGCACCGAAGATGCGGCTGGCGACATGATGCTGGCGCACCGCCATCTGGCGCTGGTCCTCGGTCACCGCGCCGGACTGGAACATCTCCAGCGTCATCCCGCCATCCATGCAGATCACCGGAACCCCGGCGGCGAGTGCCGCGTGATTGGCGGGGCAATGCAACATCCCCGTCGAGGCCAGAAGAATATTGACATCGACGGTCTTCATCGCGGCGCAGACGGGCTCGGGCGGGTCATAATAGTCAGCCGGCCGTGGATCAAACAGCGCGAGCACGCCGTCGGCGCCAAGCTCGGTCAATGTCGCCATCACCACCTGCCACACGCGCGGATCATGCGCGGTGTCGGTGATCACCAGGGCCTTCATGCCGGCGGTGATGTTGGCCAGCAGCGGCCGGCGCAGATACTCGAAGGTTCCGGTCATCAATCCGCCATGGGTCATCAACAGCCTCCGGGTTTCAGGTGTCGTCGCAGCGCAGAATGATCTTGCCGATCGCCGCGCCGGTTTCGGCCTGCGCGTGCGCCGCCGCCACGTCGCGCAGCGTGAATTCAGGCCCGAGCAACGGGCGATAGGCCGTGCCCAGGTGCGGCCAGATAACTTCGTGCAGCGCGCGCGCCACCGCCTGCTTGCGCGCCGGCGGCAACGGCCGCAGCAGCGACCCGCCCAACATCGCGCGCTTGAGCATGATCAGCCGCAACGGCGGACAGAACCCATCCGGCGCGCCCGAGGAAATATGCAGAATGCGTCCATCCGGGGCGAGACATTCGAGATTCGCCTTGGCATATCCGCCGGTGGTGTCGAGGATC
>DAHWBL010000247.1 GCA_027323595.1 Acetobacteraceae bacterium
CGCCCCCGATGGCAGCCTCAAATCGCCGGCCGACCTCGCCGCCCTGTTCGCCCGCATCGACCCCGCCCGCCCGGTGATCGTCTACTGCAACACCGGCGACCTCTCCGCCACCGACTGGTTCGTCCTGTCACAGATCCTGCACCGCCGAAACGTGCGCCTCTATGAGGGCTCGATGTCGCAATGGGCGCACGACCCGTCCCGCCCGCTCCAGCTGGAGGCAGCACCACCCCCCTGACCGGCGGGCCGGCTCACACCCGCATCCGCCCGCCCCGGCGCGGCCCCTCGGACAGATCGACGAACAGCGTCTCCACCTCCGGCGCGCTGCGGATGATCCCCTGCTCGGCGGCATAGCCGATCAGGGTCTGCAGATTATGCCGGTTCGCCGCCCCCAGCCCGTATTCCCACGGGTCGGGCCCCAGCAGCGCGCGCTCCTCCTCCCAGGCCTCGCGCCAGAACGCGAGCGGCGCCCGACGCGGATTGACCGCGCGCGCCATCGCGATGCGCCTGGCCTCCTCGAACGCCTCGAACATGCTGCGCGGCACCCACGGATGCGCGGCGACGATCTCGGGGCGAATGCCCATCACATGCATGATCGGAAAAATCCCGCGATCGCGATACCACCGCGTCGCCGCCGCTTTCGGATCGGCGAACAGCAGCCCCACCCGCGGGTCCTCCTGCTGGATCGGCGCGATCAGGTCCGAATGCAGGCAGGCGGCGATCTCGCCGGAAAGCAGCAGATCCTCCAGCGACCGATCCGCCGGCAGACGGCTCAGCCGCAGCCCCGGCGGCGGGTCGAACGGCACGTCGTCATCCAGTTCGGCCACCCAATCGATGGACCGGTGCGGCACGCCGTAATCATGCTCCAGCATGCCGCGCAGCCACAGCGTCGCGGTGGTCAGAAACGCCTTGGTGCCCACCCGTTTGCCGATCAGATCGGCCGGCGAGCGGATGCCGCTCGCGGTGTTGACATAGACGAACCCGTGCCGGAACCGCCGATGCAGAAACACCGGAATCGCCGCCACCTGCCAGCCCCGATCATGCGCCGCGAGATAGGACGAGGCGGACAGCTCGGCCATGTCGAACTCGCGGTTGCGCAGAAATCGCCAATGCCGCGTCGCGCTGTCCATGCGCGTCAGCATGGTCAGCCTGATCCCCTCCGGCACCACCGTCCCGTCCAGCAGCGGGCGGACGATGTCGTAATCGCCGCAGGCCAGCGAAATCTCGACCGGTGCGCTCATCCCCGCCCCCTACAGCGCGACCAGGATGCGCCCGTCGCGCTCCTGGGCAGGAAAAATCCGGATCGGCACCGAACAGGGCGCGGCCGTCGGCGCACCGGTGCGCACGTCGAAACAGCCGAAATGCAGCGGGCATTCGATGGTCGGTCCATCCAGCATGCCCTCGCTCAAACTGGCCAGCCCATGGCTGCACCGGTCCTCGGTGGCATACACCGCGCCATCGACACGATAGAGCGCGATCGCCTCGCCGCCCACCTGCACCCCGAGCGCCTCGCCATCGCCCAGTTCGCCGGCATCGCACGCATCCACCCAGTCCGCCATCTTCTTCCCCCTCTGCTGACCCAATCCTGTATGGCGGGACTGGTCCGGCGCGTCCAGACTTGCCACAATGCGGTCATGCCGGACACCGAGCTGCTGGATCACACCGCCGCCGAACCCACCAGCAGCCTGGAGCGGATGCTGCGCATTCTCGACGTGATCGAGGACACCAACGCCGCGGTTCCCGCCGAGGACCTCGCCGCGCGCCTGGGCTTCACCCGCTCCACCACCTACCGCTATCTCAAAATTCTCGCCGAGGCCGGCCTGGTCAGCTCGCTGCCGGACCTGGGCTACACGCTCGGGCCCCGCATCGCCGAGCTGGACTGGCGCATGCGCACCGCCGACCCGCTGATCCAGGCCGGCCGCCCGGTGATGGCCGAGCTCGCCCGCGGCGAGGCCGGGGTGGTGCTGCTGTGCCGGCGCTATCGCGATCTGGTGCTGTGCGTGCACCAGGAGCGCGGCAGCGACCTCGTGCACAGCTTCTACGAACGCGGCCGCGCCCGCCCGCCGGTGCGCGGCGCCGCCAGCCGCGTCATCCTCGCCTGGCTGCCGCCACCGCAGCTCGCCCGCCTCCACGCCCGCCACACCGCCGACTTCGCCGCCGCGGGCCACGGCGACACCCTGGCCGCCGCCCGCGCCCGGCTGCGCGCCATCCGCCTCGCCGGCTGGGACGCCACCGAAGGCCAGGTCACCCCCGGCGTCACCGGCATCGCCGCGCCGATCCTGGATGGCTCCGGCGGCGTGCTCGGCAGCCTCAACCTCACCGTGCCGCGCATCGCCCTGTCGGCCCGCGAACGCGCCCGCATCGCCGACCGCGTGGTGCTGTGCGCCGGTATCATCGCCCGCGCCGCGCACGGACCGGGGGCGACACCGGGCGGCGGCGATGCAGGCCAGAACAATCCCAAATAGCGGGACTTGACAGAAGTTCGCAGGTAGCCATCCTGCCGCCCAACCGACCACCGGCCGATGGGGGACACGACCATGCCCGAGAGCTACATCATCGACGATCGCGACCAGCAGCTCTTCCTGCTGAACCGCGAGGCGCTGGTCTGCGCCGACGTGCTGAAGGCGGAGATGAAAAACATCTTCGCCAAATGCTGGATCTATGTCGGCCACGGCTCGGAGCTGAAAAGCCCGGGCGATTTCGTCTCCCGCCGCGTCGCCGGCCGCCCGGTGATCTTCTGCCGCGACCAGAAAGGCGAGGTCCGCTGCCTGTTCAACACCTGCCGCCATCGCGGCGCGCTGGTCTGCGCCGAGCGCAGCGGCAACAAGCGCCGCTTCATGTGCATGTATCACGGCTGGATCTACGGCAATGACGGCGCGCTGGTCCGCGTCCCCGGCGACGAGGCCTATCCGGACAGCTTCGACGCCACCAAATACGGCCTGCGCAGCCCCGCCCGTTTCGAGAACTACCGCGATTTCTGGTTCATGTGCCTCGATCCCGACGTGATCGGCCTGCACGAATATCTGGGCCCCGCCACCGGATATATCGATCTCGTGATCGACCAGTCGCCCTCCGGCCGCATGGAGGTGATCGGCGGCATCCAGGAATACGACGTCGCCGCCAACTGGAAACTGATGGTCGAGAACAGCGTCGATGACTATCACCTGCCCGCCACCCACGCGACCTGGCTGAACTTCATGGCCAATTCGGGGGTCAAGATCACCCCGCCCAAGGACAAGAACCTGCTGCTGCCCACCCATGGCAAGGCGGTGGACCTCGGCCATGGTCATTTCACCACCGACAACATCAATTTCCGCGGCCGCCCGGTCGCCGCCTGGATTCCGCTCTACGGTGAGGAAGCGCGCCCCGAGATGGCCGAAATCCGCGCCGAGCTGGTGGAGCGCCTCGGCGACGCCCGCGCCACCCGCGTCGCCGACACCAACCGCAATCTGGTGATCTTCCCCAATCTGGTGATCAATGACGGCTCCTCGGTCACCATCCGCACCTTCTATCCCGCCGCCGCCGACAAGATGCACGTGATCGCCTGGGCGGTCGGCCCGGTGGAGGAAAGTGCCTCGGCCCGCGCCCGCCGGCTCGATGCCTTCCTCACCTTCTACGGCCCCGGCGGCTTCGCCACCCCCGACGATGTCGAGGCGCTGGAAATGGTCCAACAGGGCCTCGCCAACTGGCAGGACGATCCCTGGTCGGAAATGTCGCGCGGCATGGCGCGCGAGGATGAGCAGATGAACAGCGACGAACACCATCTGCGCACCTTCTGGCGCCAATGGGCCAAACTGATGGAAGCGCGGCCATGAGCCAGACCCTGCCCGCGCTGACCCGCGCCGACATCGAGGATTTCCTGTTCCACGAAGCCGATCTGCTGGACAACTGGCGCCTCGCCGACTGGGAAAAACTGCTCGAACCCGACGCCACCTATCTGATCCCGCCCAACGAGGCGCCGGACAGCGATCATCGCACCACCTTGTTCACCATCGCCGACGACCGCGAACGCATCCGCCAGCGCATCATCCGCATCCTCGATCCCAACTGCCACGCCGAGTTCCCGCATTCGCGCCTGCGCCGCATCATCGGCAATGTGCGCATCCTCTCCACCGAGGCCGACCTCGTGCATATCCAGGCCAATTTCGCCTGCTGGCGCTACCGCCGCAACGAACGGATCCGCGAATATATCGGCCAGTACCGCTTCATCCTGCGCCGCACCCCGGCGGGCCTGCGCATCCGCGAACGCCGCGTGATCCTGGACGCCCACGAACTGGGCTCGCTCGGCTCGGTCAGCTTCATCCTGTAGACGGAACAAAACCCCATCATGTCCACCATCGACCAGCTGATCCGCGACATCGTCGCCGCCAACCGCATCCTGGCAAACGAAAACATCGTCGATGCGTTCGGCCATGTCAGCGTCCGCCACCCGCAGGACCCGGGCAAATTCCTGCTCTCGCGCGCCCGCTCTCCCGAACTGATCGAGCCCGAGGACATCATGGTGCTCGCGCTCGACGGCACCCCCGAGCCGGGCGACACCCGCAAGCCCTATCTCGAACGCTTCATCCACGGCGCCATCTACGAGGCCCGCCCCGAGGTGATGAGCGTGGTGCACAGCCACAGCCGCAGCGTCATCCCCTTCGGCCTGGTCGGCGAGCCGATCCGCCCGGTGATCCACAGCTCCGGCACGCTGGGCTACGAGGTGCCGCTTTGGGACACCCAAACCAGATTCGGTGACACCAATCTGCTGGTCGCCTCCATGGCGATGGGCCGCGACATGGCGCTCACCATGGCCGGCGGCAACGGCGTGCTGATGCGCGGCCACGGCTCCACCGTCTGCGGCCGCTCGATCCAGGAGGCCGTCTACACCGCCTATTATCTCGAAGTGAACGCCAACCTTCAGTTGCAGGCCGCGCAGCTCGCCCGCACCCCGGTCAAGTTCCTCACCAAGGGCGAAGTGGACGGCATCATCAGCCGAATCGGCGACGGGCTGCCCGGCGAGGGCTTCAGTCGCGCCTGGGACTATTGGTGCCGCCGCGCCGGCATCACCGGCTGATCACACCCCCGCCGCGCGATTGCCCCCGGCGCGCCGCGCCTGCTTTGATGACCCAGGCGCCGCGCGCGCTTTGACCCGTCACCGCCATGCTCTAGTATTCACCCCGACGCGCCGGCACCGCCGCGCCCGCGGGGACCGACATGACCTTTCAGACTCGCCTGTTTCGTGCGGCCGACCGCCTCTCCGACGGCCTCGGCCTGCTGCAAGGCCCGTTCGACGCCGACGGCGCCATCGCCGCCGCCTGCCGCCGCGCCGGCGTCGCGAACTTCCCCGACCCGCACATCATCGAGCCGCTGCGCCAGTATCTCACCGCGCTCGACGCCGAGGCCGGCCTGTCCGCGCTCGGCCGGGTCTCCACCAGCTATGACATCCGCCGCCTGCTCGACAACGTGCTGCGCCTGCACCGCGAGGAAGCGCGCGACCCCGCCATCACCACCCAGCCGATCGACCGTCCGATCATCATCCTGGGCGTGCCGCGCGCCGGCACCAGCTTTCTGCACAACCTGCTCGCCGAAGACCCCAGGCTGATGGCGCCGCGCTGCTGGCAGATGATCCATCCCTGGCCGATCGATCCGCCCGAGGCGACCGACCGGCGCATCGCCCTTGCCCAGCGCGCCCTCGATGGCTTCGCCTGGCTCGCCCCCGAGTTCCGCGACATGCACCCGCTCGATGCCACCTCGACGCAGGAATGCACCGAGATCACCGCCCACTGCTTCCGCAGCCTGCGCTTCGACACGCTGCACCCGATCGCCGGCTACCGCAGCTGGCTCGACCGGCAGGGCCATCACCTCGCCTACCGGTTTCACAGGCGCTTCCTGCAACATCTGCAAATCCAGCAGCCCGCCGCCACCACCCGCCGCTGGGTGCTGAAATGCCCCGACCACGTCTTCGCCCTCGACGCCATCCGCGCCACCTACCCCGATGCGCATCTGGTGTTCGTGCACCGCGATCCGCTCAAGGTGCTCGCCTCGGTCGCCAAGCTCACCGAGGTGCTGCGCCGCCCCTTCGCCCGCGCGGTGGACAACGCCGCGATCGGCCGCCAGGTCAGCACCCATTGGCAGATCGGCACCCAGGCCATGATCGCCGAGGCCACCGCCGGCCCGCACGAGACCCACATCCACTACCGGCAACTGATCGCCGACCCGCTCGGCACCGTGCGCGCGCTCTATGCCCGCATCGATCTCGATCTCACCGCGCCCGCGCAGGCGCGCATGCAGACCCATCTCGATGAGCGCCCCAATGGCGGCTATGGCCGCAACGTCTATCATTTCGCCGACCACGGGCTCGACCCGGCGGAGCTGGCCGAACGCTTCGCCCCCTATCTGCGGCATTTCGAGATCGCCCCCGAAACCCCCTGGTCCGGCTGACGCTCGGCCCGCCGAAGCCTACTCCGCCGGCTGCCGCCGCAACCGCCTTCCCTCGATCGCCTGCCACAGCAGCACGCCCGGCACCCCGTAGGACAGATCGCGCCCCCGCCGCAGCAGCGATATCGCCACCGCCATCTCCGGCGGCACCGCGAACAATGCGCCCAGCGCGACATAGCCCGCCTCCTGCACCCCCAGCGCGCCAGGAATGGCAAAGGCAAAGCCGCGCAACCCGTTCAGCAGCGAGTCGATCACGATCGCCGGCGCGAGCCCCAGATCGCTGCCCATCAGATGCAGCATCAGCCACAGTTCCACCCCGCTCAGCAGCCAGGTGGCGGCATGGATGCAAAACCCGCCCGCCACCGCGGCCCGACGGCCATACAGCCGCGCGATCTCGGCACTCAGCGCGCCGGCGTCGAACGGCCAGGCCCCGCCCATCCGCCGCACGAGCGCCGCCGCCAGCCGCTCGATCCAGCGCGTCGCGCGCGCCTGCACCAGCACGAAGGCGATCGGCGGCAGCAGCACCAGCCCCAGCCCCAGCGCCGCCACCAGCCACAGCACGTCCTGCCCGCCCGCGCCCGACACCGCCAGCAGCGCCAGCCCAAGCAGCGTGTAGGGCAGCTTGGCGAACGCCTCGATGGTGATATCCACCAGCGTCGAGGCCGCCGCGAACAACCCGCCAGAACCGGCCAGCACTAGCGCCCGCCCGCCGACCACGAAGCCGCCCACCTGCGCGAGCGGCAGCGCCTCGGCCGCCGAGTCGCGCACGAACCGCGCGAACACGAATCCCGACGCCGATGCCTGGTCGGGGCCGTGCAGCCACCACGCCCAGCCCATAGCCACGATCAGCCCCAGATGGAACACCACCACCACCGAAAAGCCGCCCAGGCCCAGCCGCTGCACCGCGACCAGCACCGGCACCACCCCCACATGCACCAACAGCCACAGCAGCCCGCCCGCCCCGCAAAGCAGGGCGATCAGCACCGGCATCGCGGGCCGGCGGGCACTGACATCGGCGCGGATGGTGGAAGGATCGGGCGGCGCGGTTTCCATAAAACCTCCAGCCCCCATCTTACGGCCAGCAACCCGGCGCGCCACCCCCGCTTGCGCGCCGCACCATCACGGTTAGAGCAACATCGCGCAGACCGGAATCGGTCTGCGCGATAAAGTTGCTCGCGCATCATATGGCTGGAGCGGTTTCACAGCGTCGATGCTGATGACGATCAGGGTGAAACCGCTCTAGGCTTGACGCAGAACCGACGGGGAAAACCGACCATGCAGCGCATCGCCTTGCTCGACGACTACCACCGCCTCGCCCTGTCGCTCGCCGACTGGTCATCGGTGCGCGCCCGCGCCGAGATCGTCGCCTTCGACCATAATCTCTCGGTGCCCGACCAGGCCGCCGCCGCGTTGGCCGATTTCGACGCCATCGCGCTGATCCGTGAACGCATGCCGGTGCCGCGCGCGCTGATCGAGCGCCTGCCGCGGCTGAAATTCATCGCCGTCACCGGCAAGCACAACCGCACGCTCGACCTCGATGCCTGCGCCGAGCGCGGTATCACCGTCTCGCACTCCTCCGATCGCGGCCCCGGCGCCAACGGCACCCCCGAACTGGCCTGGGCGCTGATCCTGGCCAGCGTGCGCCACGTCGCCTTCGAGGACCGCGCCATGCGCGCCGGCAAATGGCAGACCACGCTCGGCCCGGTGCTGTTCGGCAAGACCCTCGGGCTGCTGGGCCTGGGCAAGATCGGTCGCCGCATGGCCGAGATCGCGCGGGTGTTCGGCATGAATGTCGTCGCCTGGAGCCCCAACCTCACCGCCGAGGCCGCCGCCGCGGTCGGCGTGCGCCGGGTGGACAAGGCCGAATTGTTCCGCCTCGCGGATGTGGTCAGCATCCATCTGGTGCTCGGCCCGCGCAGCCTGGGTTTGGTCGGCGCCGCCGAGTTCGCGCTGATGAAACCCACCGCCTTCATCGTCAACACCTCGCGCGGCCCGATCATCGACGAGGACGCGCTGGTCGCCGCCCTGGCCGCGCGCCAGATCGCCGGTGCCGCGATCGACGTCTACGACATCGAACCGCTGCCCGCCGACCATCGGCTGCGGCAGATCGAGAATCTCACCCTGTCACCGCATCTGGGCTACTGCACCACGGATAATTTCAAGGTGTTCTACGAAGACACCGCCGAAGCGCTCGCCGCATGGCTCGACGGCGCGCCGATCCGACTCATGGACCATTGAACCGACGCCAGCGGCAGCCCGTCAGCCGAGCGCGCCCGCCAGCGCCTCGGCGGTGCGGCCGTTGGCGATGGTCGCCGCCCGGCCGTTCCAGCTCACCCCGCCGATCCGCGCGAACGCATGGTCCACCCCCGGATAGACCCAGGCCCGGATCGCGCCATTGCCCGCCACCCCCGACAGAATCGCCGCGCGCGCCGGCGGCGGGACGAACTTGTCGCCCTCGGCGATATGCACCAGCAGCGGCCTGCCGATCGTGCCGGCCTCGCCCACCAGCCCGTCCAGCCCGACCCCGTAATAGGACACGTTCACATCCGCGTCGGACCGCAGCGCCATCAAAAACGCCATCCGTCCACCCAGGCAGAACCCCATCGTCCCGGCGCGTCCGTTGCCGCCATCGAGCGTCCGCGCGACCGCGAGCGTCGCCTTCAGATCCTCGACTCCCTTGTCCTGATCAAAGGCGTTCATCAGCGCGAAGGCCTGCTGCCACTCCGCCTCGCTCTTGTCGGTGATGTCCACGCCCGGCGTGATGCGCCAGAACAGATCGGGGCAGATCGCGATGAACCCCATATCGGCGATCCAGTCGCAGGTCTGGCGCATCGCCGCGTTGACGCCGAATATCTCCTGGATGACCACCACCACGCCGGTCGCGGCGCCACCCGCGGGGCGCGCCACATAGGCATCAAAGCCGCCGCTGCCATCGGTCGCTTTAATCGTGATGCTGGCCATGCCCGGTCTCCGGTTCAGATGTAATGCTCGGCCAGCGGCGCGAAACCGTTGAACGCCTGCGCCGCATAGGTGGTCACATACGCGCCGGTGGACAGCAGCTCCACCCGCTCGCCGCTGCGCAGCGCCAGCGGCAGCCGATAGCCGGCGCGCTCATACATGATGTCCGCCCCGTCGCAGGTCGGCCCGGCGATCGCCACCGGCCCGTCCGCCGCGCCGTCATGCGGCGTGACGATGCGATATTTGATCGCCTCGCCCTCGGTTTCCGCCAACCCGCCAAAGCGACCGACATCGAGATACACCCACCGCCGCCCATCGGTTGCGCCGCGCGCGCTCACCAGCACCACCTCGCTGCTGACCACCCCGGCATCGCCCACCATGAACCGCCCCGGCTCGATCAGCATGCGCGGCAGCGCGTTGCCGAAATGCGTGGTCATCGCGCCCATGATCGCGCGCGCGAAATCATCGATCCCGGGCACGTCGGACTGATAGCGCACCGGAAACCCGCCACCCAGATTGACCATGCGCAGATCGACCCCCGCCTCGGACAGGTCGGTGAACAGCATCGCCACCTTGCCGATCGCCGCCTCATAGGACGCGGTCGAGGTCTGCTGGCTGCCAACATGAAACGACAGCCCGAACGGATCGAGCCCCAGATCGCCGGCGCGCAGCATCAGCTCGCGGCCATGCTCGATCGAGGTGCCGAACTTGCGCGACAGCGGCCAGTCCGCGCCCTGGTTCTCCACCAGCAGACGGCAATAGACGCGGCTGCCCGGCGCCCACTCGGCGAGCTTTTGCAGCTCCTCGATCGAATCGAAGGCGAACATCGGCACGCCGGCCTCATAGGCGCGGCGGATCGCGCCGACCTTCTTGATGGTGTTGCCGAAGCTGATCCGGTCGGCCACAGCCCCAGCGGCGAGGCACATCTCGATCTCTTCCCAGCTCGCCGCGTCGAACGACGAGCCGAGTCCGACCAGCCGCCGCAGAATCGGGCCCGCCGGATTCGCCTTGACCGCGTAATAGATCTGCGCGAGCGGCAGCGCCGTGCGCAGCGCGGCGTAGTTCTCCTCGACACGATCGACATCGAGCACCAGACACGGCGTGGCCGGCTGTTGATGCGACAGGAAACGGGCGATTTTGGGCGTCATCGCACTCTGCCTCCGATAGGATGGCCACCCATGAAGCCGGTGGGCCGGGTTAACGAAACGGTCGAACGAACCAGCGACCAGACGATTGCCAGAACGCTTGACGTCGTTGCGTAACCAAACCCAAACCGCTGGGGGCCAGAGGCACGTGCGTTGCTGCGTGGAGGCGGCACTTAGGACTGTGCGAGGGGTGCTGCAAGCGAAAATTTGTCTGGCGCTGCCAGCGCAGATCAGTGCTCTGTCCTGCACTCAGCGCAACGCTCGGTCCGCCGCCGATTCGCGGCGCCGCAACATGAGGCAGCGATGCCCGCAACACCCGACATAACGGCCTCCGCGGCCGCCCCGCACCCCGGCCTGGCCGTGCCGACCCCCTTCGCCCTGCCCCGGCGCGGCTGGCTCGCGGCGCTGCGCCGCACCGCGCGCGCCATGCGCTCGGACCGCGCCGGCCTCGCCGCCGCCGGCTGTGCCTTCTGGGGCACGCTGGCGCTGTTTCCCGCGCTGTCGATGCTGGTGCTGATCTACGGGCTGGTGTTCGACCCCCGCACCGTCCTGCCGCAGCTTGCGCTGCTGCACGGCGTGATCCCCGATGCCGCCTATCTGCTGATCAGCCGCAGCCTGCACCTGCTGCTGGCCAAGCGGCAGGCGCATCTGGGTCTTGGCATCGCGCTCAGCACGCTGATCACCCTGTGGGGCGCCACCACCGGCGCACGCGCCCTGCTCGGCGCGCTCGACCTCGCCTATGACGTGCGCGGGCGGCGGAGCTTCCTGCGCTTCCACCTCACCGCCCTGGCGCTCACCCTGGGCAGTCTGGTCGTGGTGGCCGCCGCGATCGCGGTGGTGGTGCTGCTGCCCGCCGGGCTGTCGATGGCGCACGAGTTCGGCCTGGGCAGCCGCGCCACCCAGTTGCGCGTCGCCCGGCTGATCGGCCATCTCGCCTTGTGGCTGGCGGTGCCCGGCCTGCTCGCCCTGCTCTATCGCCACGGCCCGGCGCGGCGGGCCGTCGGCTGGGCCTGGGTCGCCCCCGGCGCGCTCATCGCCGCCGCGATCTGGCTCGCCGCGTCACTGCTGTTCAGCTTCTATCTCGGCGACATCGCCCGCCGCGACCTCACCTACGGCCCGCTCGGCGCCGTCGCCGGGCTCATGCTGTGGCTGTGGGTGACCAACTACGCCGTGCTGCTCGGCGCCGAGCTGAACGCGGCGCTCGAACACCAGGCCGGCCGCGCCGAGTAGATCGATATCAGGGGACTGGAATCGCACAGCACTTAGGCTCATGAAATTGCTCGAAAAATACAAACAAGTCTTTGACAAGGAGCCGAAGCGGTCAGCGCCTCCCTTCGACCAGGAACCGCCAAGCGTTATTTCTGTGCCCGGTGAGAGCCAAAATCGCCGCAACATACGGGCGACCTGATCGCTTGCGCGTTATCCCGAAGCCCTACAACTGACCGATTTTCCCGGTGGTTTTTCGGCCCTTGCCCTGGTCTTTTCTGTTGCCAAAATACGCATACAGATCGTCGAACAGCGCCAGCCCGCGAGCGATCCGGTCGTCGTCGTGCCCTTGCGAGGCACAAAGTCCCGCAATGACATGAGCAATCCCAGCCGTTTCCTCGCGGCCGAACTTGTCGTCCTTCAGATCGATGTCATGCACGACCTCGGCGATGAATCTCAGGGCGGCGTCGTCCAGGCCGATCCGCTCAAGCAGGGTTTCGAACGTGCATCTGTCGCCGACATGGGTGAATTCGGCGTCGAACATATCGAACCGCACTTCCCCCGGAACCGCGTCATAGCGCTTACCGGCCACGAACTTGAATTGCGCCTCGGGATCGATAAATCGCCGGACCAGCCAGGCGCAGGCGATGCGGTCCACATGCACTCCCTGGCGCGTCACCCAGATTCTGCCTTTTAGATCATCTGGCATGGGTGCGTTGGGCAAAGGGGATGGCCGGAATTGCGAGGCGGTTTCGCCCAGACGCGCGCCGATGGCGCAGAGCATTGCCTCAACCGCCAACTGTCCGGAAGCACCGAAAAAATCGACCCTGCTCACTTCAGCGTGACGACGCCGCAGACGCCTCAGCGCGTCCTGGCTGTCGGCAGGCGCCTCAACCGGGCATGACGCAAGCGCGCTCGACAGATCGCGCAGCTCTCTGGCGATGTCCTCATAATCGGCATTGCGTGCGGCGTCGAACAACGCGCGAACATCGCCGTCATTCAGGCCGTCGATCAGGGAGGCATCGCAAATCATACCTTCCCCGCCGGATTGTTTGACCTCGCGCAGCAGCCAATGGAAATCCTCAAGCGCCTGCTCACTCGCGGGCAGCACATAAACTGCGTTCTTAACCGAAATCGCGCCCAGTACCCGCAGCCGGCGCCAGATTTTGACGCGCATATAGGCCGGCTTTGGCGCAAGCTGGTGGATCAGCAAAAGCCAGGACCTGGCGGCCGGCGCGGGCATGTCCGTATCCTCGGGAACGCTCATGATATGCATGTATCATTTTTATTGACTCGATGAAACAATGGTATCATCAGATGTCGCACGAGACGGAGGGACGTGATGGAAAAGCTCCTTGCGATGGCAGGGTTGGCACTTTTGATGACAGTCGCGCCCCGCGCCCATGCTGCGGAGTTCGATTGGACGAAAGTGGATCAGGAGATCGGGAAAAATGGCACGATGGCGCCGGGCGATGTCCACAAGATTGGACTGCCCCGAACCGATCTGCGTGTAACCCTTGCCGGCGTCGAACTGAAACCTACTTTCGCGTTGGGGTCCCATCTCGAGTTCAAGATGATGGGGAAATCCGCGATGCTCATGGGCGACCTGGTTCTGACAGGCGACGAGGTCCAACCGGTGATGCAAACCCTGACCCAGGGCGGGGTCGAGATTTCCGCGCTCCACAACCATCTCATCGGGACCGATCCTGCAATCTTTTACATGCATGTCGGCGGCCTCGGCGATCCTGTGAAGTTGGCGACGACGCTGCATTCTGCCCTTGCCCTCACCAAGACGCCCTTGACCAGCCCGTCAAGCTCTGCGTCGCAAGGCGCGATCGACCTCGACACCTCCGCAATCGACGCGGTGCTGCGCACTCATGGCGCCGTCGCCGGGGGCATATATCAATTCAGCATACCACGTGGTGACACGATCCATCAGGGCGGTATGACAATCCCACCGGCCATGGGCACGGCAATCGCAATCAATTTTCAGCCAACTGGCCGCGGCAGAGCCGCGATCACAGGCGATTTCGTCCTGCTGGCGCACGAGGTCAATCCAGTGCTGCGCGCGCTGCGCGAACACGGCATCGCGGTAACCGCGCTGCATAATCACATGCTCGATGACGATCCGCACCTATTCTACATGCACTTTTGGGCAATCGATGACGCCGCGACGCTGGCGCGCGGTCTTCGCGCCGCGCTCGATCAGGTCAATACGAGACGGAGCACATCTGCGCTCACGCGAAGCGACGCGCGCGCAAAGCCATTGCCGCCCTGACGCAGCACCGAGTGCGATGTACGAGGCTTTGAATGCCTGCTGATTACCATTACTTATACAAAATGAAAGGAAAAAACGACGTGCCGATAATTGATTTTTTCAAATGGTCGTCCATTGCTGCCGTCTCATCGAACCCGCGGCCTGCCCTCGGCGGATCATCGCTTTTGGGGGATTTGGCGGCCGATATTCTCCCGCCGGCCGCGATGAACAGAAGCCCTCGCATGAACCAGCCACATCGCCTCGCCAACGCGGGCCACGTCATCTGCCTCGCCGCGATCTTCATCGGCGCGCTCTGCGCCAGCACCCCGGCGCAGGCGTTCTGGCTGCTCGGCTTCTCCACCGCCGACACCCTGCCCCCCGGCGGCCTTGGCGCGATCGCGGGCACCGGCGGGCAATACAGCTCGGTGGGCGACCCGGCGAAGAACAGCTTCACCCCGTTCCTGCCACATGCCGGCTTCCGCCTCGGCCTGCTCGACAATCTCGACATCGGCTACCGCCTGACCCAGACGCCGCTGCCCTTCTCCGGCGTCGGCCCCACGCTGGGCAGCGAGATCGACCTGAAATACCGCCTCACCCCGCCCGACGCGGCCTGGCAGACCGCCATCGTCGTCGGCGGCGCCTTCGCCTATCTGCAGATCGCCGGACAGACCAAGACCGCCCTCAGCCCTGGCATCGACCTGGTCGTCAGCCACGCGCTCACCCCCGAAACCGCGCTGATCGGCGAACTCCGCTACGTCTACACCGAAATCCCCACCGGCCCCGGCGGCGGCCCGGCCAATTACGTCCACGCGCTCGGCGGCGACCTCGGCGCCCGCTTCGCGATCACCAAGACGGTCAGCCTGGTCCCAGAGGTCGGGCTGTTCGATCTCACCGGCCAGATCGCCGGCCGCCGCAGCAACGGCATCGGCGCGCAATACGGCGCGGTGCTTGCGTTTCGGGTGTGGTGACGTCCAGGCTGGCGTGATGCCCGCGTAACGATGGAGCCCGTCGTTGGAGCTGCCCACCGACCCCGCCCTGGCCGCCAGCCTGGGCAACACGTCCCCCACCACCGCCTGTAAAATCTGCGGCGCGACCGCGCGCCTGCACGGGGTGGTCGATTTCAACAAAAACTGCGAGGCCCGCGACGGTCGCCCCTTCCCGCTCGCCGGGATCGCGGTGTGGTATCATCGCTGCCCCGATTGCGGCTTTCTGTTCACCACCCAGTTCGACCGCTGGCCGGCCGACAGCTTCGTGCGCCACATCTACAACGCCGACTACGCGGCGGTCGATCCGGACGCCCAGCTTGCCCGCGCCAGCGCGAACCTCGCACCGCTGCTCGGCTTCATGAAACAGACCAATCTGGTCAGCATGCTCGATTACGGCGGCGGCAACGGCGCGCTCGCCCGCATGCTGTCCGCCCGCGGCGTCGCCGCCACCTCATGGGACCCGCTGCTCGACCCCGGCCCGCTCCAGGCCAGCGTCGATCTGGTCACCGCCTACGAAGTGCTGGAACACACGCCCACGCCGCTGCAAACCTGCCGCCAGGCGCTGTCATGCCTGCGTCCGGGCGGGCTGATGCTGTTCTCGACGCTGACCATCGACACCGCGCCGACCGACGCCTGCGCGCACTGGTACGTGGCGCCACGCAACGGCCATCTGTCGATCCACACCCGCGCGAGCCTCGACCATTTGTTCGCCCAACTCGGCCACCGGCTGCACCACTTCAACGACCTCACCCACCTGGCGCAGCCGCCCGGCCCGCCGACGGGTTGATACCAAATCCCTCGCGCCGCGACTCTTTCGCGGCTCGCGGGATTTGGTATCAGCCCTCGAGAACCTCGATCCGCACCCGCGCGATGCCCGGGCCGATCATGTCCAGCGCCACCGCCGCGCCGCGCGACAGATCGATCACCCGGCGCCGGGTGCCGATGCGGTCGGTGATGGTCACCACCACCGCCTCGCCGGTATCCTCGCGCACCACCCGCACCCGCGTGCCCAGCGGCAGGAAGGCGTGTGCGGCGGTCATCTCGCGCTGGTCGAAGCGGGTGCCGCTCGCGGTGCGCCGGCCATTGTGCCGCCCGCCATACCAGGAGGCGACGCCACGATCGACCACCCGCCCCTGCGCATCCGGCACGGCCGCGTCGTTGTGGCGCGCCAGCTCCCGCAATTCCGGCGGCAGATCGCTCAGTTGCAGCGCCCGCGGCCCCTCATCGGCCACCGCCGGCCGATGCGCCGTCCGCGCCGATGCCGGCGCCGCGCACAGCGCCAGCCCGGCCACCAGACAGCCCAGAACCGGCAACACGAACCGCCGGGACCGGCGATGAAAAGGTGCAGGCAACATGCGATTGATCCTGTCTGACCGGGACGACGAACAGGCGGTGACGATGACGTGCATACCCCCTCAAAACCTGATTTTCCGGAAAGATCAAGCTTTAATTCGCATCCCCCATCAGTCCAAATGAAAATCCGACATTTTACATGAACAATCCCCGCACTGAATTGAATAAACCACCGTGAATATTGTTGTCACGCTTCTGCCAATGAAATCGCCAAGACTTTTGGTTGTATTAACCATTCTAAAAACACTGCTTGTGCGCCCGCGAATGGATTCGCCCCACAGCCAGCCTGGACTGCAAAGCCAACCACATAGCCGCCTGAAACCATTACGGTTTTGCCGTGCGTACCGCTCAATAGACCCTTGCGAATCCGGCAATGTCGGCCGGCCCCGGCGCAAACAACCAGCGCCATTTCCCGTCCGCCGACAGCCCCAGCATGGACGCGCAGACGGTGCCGAATCCGCCCCGCGGCGGCACGTTCAACGCGCTTTCCGCCGGCCCGGACCGGTCCGCCAGCAACCCGGCCCAGCCGGCCCAGTCGTCCCGCTCCGGGTCCGGCACCGAAGCCGCGGCGAAACGCGGCAGGAACCGCGCGGTGCGCGGCGAGGCGAGATCATCGGGGTCCATCGCCGTCACCATATGCAGCCCCGGCGCGAGCCGCCGCCCGGTGATCCGCCCTTCGCCCGTCCAGCACAGGAAAAAAACCGAACCCGCATCCGCCAGCATCAGGTTGAAGCTGCGATATTCCGACCCCTCCAGCGCCATGATCGCCGCCGCCGCCGCCGCCGCGTCGGCCTGGCCCAGCGCCAGCAGCGGCAGTTCGCCACGGCTGCGCTTGCCCGACGCCGGCCCCAGACTGCCCGGCCGGTTCAGCACCGCCGCCAGCACGCCCGCCGGGTTCACCCCCATCCAGGTGCCGCCGCCCAGCCGATCCCGCCCGGCGACCACGCCGGGCAGCTCAGGCCAGTATTCGCCCGGCGGGTCCCACGGCCGATCCAGCATCTCGTCGCGATTCGCCGCCGCCAGCAACGGCCAGCCATCGCCAGGGCACGACCGCGTGACCAGCGTGCACATCAGCCCCGTGCCGGCCCGGCCTCGCCGAACACCCGCACGAACGCCGCGTCGAGCTGCGCCAGATGCATCGCCGGATCCATCGCCGCATCCACCACCGAGGCCGACACCCGCCCGGCCACCTCGGGGTCGGCGAGCAGGTTGGTGCGGAAATCCCGCCCCTGCGGCGTGCCCAGATTCTGCCACGTCGCCATCGCGTTGCGCTGCACGATGGCATAGGCCTCCTCACGCAATATCCCCGCCCGGGTCAGCGCCAGCAGCACCTCGCCGCTATGCACCACCCCGCCCAGGCTCTCCAGATTCGCCGTCATGCGCTGCGGATAGATCACCAGCTTCTCGATCATCCCGGCCAGCCGCATCAGCGCGAAATCGCTCGCGATGGTCGCATCCGGCCCGATCACCCGCTCCACCGAGGAATGGCTGATGTCGCGCTCATGCCACAGCGCGATGTTCTCCAGCGCCGGCACCACCGCCGCACGCACCACCCGCGCGAGCCCGGTCAGGTTCTCGCTCAGCACCGGATTGCGCTTGTGCGGCATCGCGCTGCTGCCCTTCTGGCCGGGGTGGAAAAACTCCTCGGCCTCACGCACCTCGGAGCGTTGCAGATGCCGCACCTCGGTCGCCAGCCGCTCGATCGCCCCGGCCAGCAGCCCCAGCGCGCAGAAAAACGCCGCGTGCCGGTCGCGCGGGATCACCTGGGTCGACACCGTCTCCACCGCCAGCCCCAGCCGGTCGGCCACGAACGCCTCCACCGCGGGGTCCACATGCGCGTGCGTGCCCACCGCGCCGGAGATCGCGCACACCGCCACCTCGGCCTTCGCCGCCACCATCCGCGCCCGACAGCGCGCGAACTCCGCGTAATGCCCGGCGAGCTTCAGCCCAAAACTGGTCGGCTCGGCATGGATGCCGTGGCTGCGCCCGATGGTGAGGGTGAATTTATGCTCCATCGCCCGGCTCCTGAGTGCCGCCAGCACCCGGTCCAGATCGGCGATGATCAAATCCGCCGCCTGGCTCATCTGCACCGACAGGCAGGTGTCCAGCACGTCCGAACTGGTCATGCCCTGATGCACGAACCGGCTGTCCGGCCCCACCGCCTCGGCGAGCCAGGTCAGGAACGCGATCACGTCATGGCGGGTCTCGCGCTCGATCTCGTCGATCCGCGCGATGTCGCCCGGTCCGATCGCGGCGAGGCGCGGGGCGCCACGGCTGCGGATATTGGCCGCCGCCTCGGCCGGAACCGTGCCGATCGCCGCCATCCCCTCGGCCGCCAGCGCCTCGATCTCGAACCAGATCCGATAGCGGTTCTCCGGCGACCAGATCGCCTCCATCTCGGGCCGGCTGTAGCGCGGAACCATCTGGCTCTCCCAGGCTTTGCTGCGGGTGGAGGCGGTGGCCTAGACTGGCCGGGCACGCAACTCAAGGCGACATCGCTCATGCAGCTTCCGACCGGCGAACTCGCCGCGCTGTTTCAGGTCGTCATGATCGACCTGGTGCTGGCCGGCGACAACGCGCTGCTGGTCGGCATGGCCGTCGCCGGGCTGCCGCAGGCCGTGCGCCGGCGCGCCATCCTGCTCGGCGTCGGCACCGCGACGGTGCTGCGCATCGGCCTCGCTCTGGTCACGCTGCAACTGCTCGCCATCATAGGCCTCACCCTCGCCGGCGGGCTGCTGCTGCTGTTCGTCTGCTGGCGCATGTATCTCGAACTGCGCCGTCACAGTCCCGCCACATCGCCGACCGTCGCCCCCGCCACCAAGACCATGCGCGCCGCCATGGTCGAGATCGCGCTGGCCGATCTTTCCATG
>DAHWBL010000248.1 GCA_027323595.1 Acetobacteraceae bacterium
GAACCCCTTGGCGAGGGACTGCACCGAGTTTTTCTGGTCCGTGGGCATGGCGTGGGTTCCGTGGTGGCGTGACGGCAGGCTTGACAGGGCGGGCCGGTCGCCGGCAGGATAGCAATACGAAAAAGATTTCGCAATACGAAAAACGCCTCGGGAGGAAATATGCCGGCAGCCATCGCCTCGCCGCCCGCCAGTTCACCGACCGCCGCGCCGGACGCGATGGCCGAGCAATCCGGCCGGCTGATCGCCCGGCTGGAGCGCCTGCCGATCGCCGGCACGCTGGTCTGGACCCGGGTGGTGGTGGGCACCGCCACCTTCTTCGACGGCTACACCACGCTGGCCATCGCCTTCGTGCTGCCGGTGCTGGCGCGACAATGGCAGCTCAGCCCCGGCCAGATCGGCTGGATCATCTCCTCGGGCTATGTTGGCCAGTTGCTGGGGGCGCTGGCGTGCAGCTGGCTCGCCGAGCGCTACGGGCGGCTGAAGGTGCTGACCGGCACGATCGTGATCTACACGGCGATGAGCCTGCTGTGCATCTTCTCCTGGAGCGCCGGGGCGCTGATGCTGTTCCGCTTCCTGCAGGGCATCGGCACCGGCGGCGAGGTGCCGGTGGCCAGCGCCTACATCAACGAATTCGCCTCGGCGTCCCGGCGCGGCCGGTTTTTCCTGCTGTACGAAGTGCTGTTCGTGGTCGGCCTCGCCTTCGCCGCGGTGCTTGGCTATCTGCTGGTGCCCTCGCTGGGCTGGCGGTCGCTGTTCTATGTCGGGCTGCTGCCCGCGGCGCTGACGCTGCCGATGCGCATGCTGCTGCCCGAATCGCCTCGCTGGCTGCTCTCCAAGGGGCGGGTGGCCGAGGCCGAGGCGGTGGTGGCCCGGCTGGAGGCCGACGCGGTCGCGCGTGGCCGTGCGCTGCCCGCGCCCGGCCCGGTGCGCGCGGTGGCGGCGGCAGGCGCGCGCGGCGGCTGGGCCGAGCTGTTCAGCCCGGTCTATCGTCGCCGCACGCTGATGGTCTGGACGCTGTGGTTCGCCGCCTACACCGTCAATAACGGCCTGGTGACCTGGCTGCCGACGCTCTACGTCAAATTCTTCGACGTGAAGCTGCAAACCGCGCTGGGCTATGGCTTCGTCACCAACCTGTTCGGTGTCGCCACCTCGATCCTGTGCGCGTTCACCATCGATCGGGTCGGCCGGCGGCGATGGTATATTGCGGCGTTCCTGCTCGCCGCGCTGCCGCTGCTGGCGCTGTTCGGGCTTGGCGCGCGCTCGGCGGTCGAGGTGCTGGTGCTCGCCACCCTTGCCTACGGCATCGTGCAGACCATCACTTTCTCGCTCTATCTCTACACCGCCGAGCTCTATCCCACCCGCATCCGCGCGCTGGGTTCGGGCGCGGGCAGCGCGTGGCTGCGCATCGGCTCGTCGGTCGGCCCGCTGCTGGTCGCGCAGATGGTCGCCGGCTTTGGCGTCACCTCGGTGTTCGCCGCGTTCGCCGCGATCCTGGCCGGCGGCGGCGCGGTCTGCGCGGGCTTCGCCATCGAGACGCGGCTGCGCGTTCTTGAAGAACTTTCCCCATGACATCGCATCCGACACAGGACGGTCCACACATGCAAACCAACACCAGCGGCCGCGGCGGCCTGCGCATCGCCGTCGATATCGGCGGCACCTTCACCGATCTGGCGGCGTTCGACGAGACCAGCGGCGCGCTGCATTTCGGCAAGGCGCTGTCCACCCATGGCGACCTCGTGCGCGGCATCGAGGACACCATGCACGGCGCGCACGTCGAGGCGGGCGATGCCTATCTGTTCCTGCATGGATCGACCATCGCGATCAACACGCTGCTCGAACGCACCGGCGCGCAGACAGCACTTTTGATCACCGAGGGGTTTCGCGACATCTACGAGATCGGCCGCGTCAACCGCCCCGACGCCTACAATCTGTTCTTCTGCAAGCACCAGCCGCTCATCCGCCGCTCGCTGCGTTTCGAGGTGCCCGAGCGGCTGCTCGCCGACGGCAGCGTGCACAAGCCGCTCGACGAGGAGCGCGTGCGCGCGTTGGCGCGCGCGCTCAAGGGGCGCGGGGTGGAAGCGGTGGCGGTGCTGCTGCTGCATTCCTACCGCAATCCCGCGCACGAGGCGCGGGTGAAGCAGATCGTGCGTGACGAGCTGCCGGAGTGTTTCGTTTCCGCATCACATGAATTATCGCAGGAATATCGCGAGTTCGAGCGGGTCTCCACGGTGGCGGCCAACGCCTATGTCGGCCCGCGCGTGGCCGCCTATCTGGGCGAGCTCGAATCCCACCTCGCCGCCGCGGGGTTCACCGGCAGCTTCTATGCGGTGCAGTCCACCGGCGGGCTGTTCCCGATCAGCCATGCGCGGCGGGAGTGCGTGCGCATGCTCGAATCCGGGCCGGCGGCCGGGGTGATCGGCGCGCAGGCGATCTGCGCGCAGATGGGCCTGGGCGACGCCATCGCCTTCGACATGGGCGGCACCACCGCCAAGGCCGGCGTGATCGCGGACGGCGAGGCGCTGACCACCGGCAGCGCGCTGATCGGCGGCTATGATCGCGCGCTGCCGATCCAGATTCCGATGATCGACATTTTCGAGGTGGGCACTGGCGGCGGCAGCATCGCGCGCATCGGCGAGGGCAACACCCTGCGCGTCGGCCCGCAGAGCGCGGGCTCGATGCCGGGGCCGGCCTGCTACGGGCGCGGCGGCACCGAGCCGACGGTGACCGATGCGAACCTGCTGCTCGGGCGGCTCGACGAAGCCAACTTCCTCGGCGGCGAGATGCCGCTCGACCGCGCCGCCGCGCAGGCCGCGATGGCGGGCGTGGCCAGCCGGCTCGGGCTGGACGAGGTGCGGATGGCGGACGGGATTTTGCGCATCGCGGTCACCGCCATGTCGCACGCGGTGAAGGCGGTGACCACCGAGCGCGGGCTCGATGCCGGCGCCTTCACCATGGTCGTCTATGGAGGTGCGGGGCCGCTGCATGCCTGCGCGATCGCGCGCGAGCTTGGCATCAGGCGCGTGCTGATCCCGTTCTCGCCTGGGCATTTCTCCGCCTATGGCATGCTGTTTTCGGATTTGCGCCATGATTATGTGCGGTCGTGTTTCACCCGGCTGGACGATGCGCGGTTCGCCGATCTGGAGGAAATCTATGCGGCGATGGAGGCCGAGGGGCGCGCCGCCATCGCCGAATCCGCTGTCACGCCCGACGAGATTCGTATCCAGCGTGCCGCCGACATGCGCTATGTCGGACAGGAGCACGCGGTGGCGGTGGACCTGCCCGCCGATATCTTCGCCAGCCAGGACCGCGCGGCGATCAAGGCGCGCTTCGACCAGGTGCACGCCGTGCGCTATGGCACCTGCGCGCCCGACGAGCCGGCCGACCTCGTGAGCCTGCGTGTCACCGTGACCGGGCTGATGAAAAAACCCAGTCCCAGACAGGCGGCACCCGGCGAGGCGACACCGCCGGCGGCGGCCAGGCGGCGCACCGGGCAGGTGTATTTTCGTGAGCTCGCCGGCTTCGCCCCGACCGCGGTCTATGCGCGCGCCGAACTGCTGCATCGCAATGAAATCACCGGGCCCGCGCTGATCGAGGAGCACGCATCGACCACGGTGATCGCGCCGGGGGATCGGCTCGTCGTCGACGCCTTTGGAAACCTCGTCATCGAGATCGGGAGCTGATGCCCATGTCCACCATCCATGAGTCCGCCACCCCCATGTCCGCCACCCCCACGTCCGCCATCCACGCCGCCGATGTCGATGCGATCACCGTCGAGGTGGTGCGCAACGGGCTTCTCGCGATCACCGAGGAGATGAAAACCAACCTGATGCGCACGGCGTA
>DAHWBL010000255.1 GCA_027323595.1 Acetobacteraceae bacterium
GTGCCAAGCGGATGGTCCAGCGCCTGCACATCCACACCCACCATGCGCACCCCGCGCGCGACAATCCATTCCGCAGCCTCCTTGTACAGGCCGGGGGAATATGCGTAGTAATCGTCGTTGTCGCCAAGCTTGTGATGGGTGCCGGTGTTGATCATCAAGATATCATCAGGCTCGATCCGTGGGGTGGCGCGCTCCAGATCGTCGGGCGTGATCACCCCCCATTTCCCCTTCGGAATGCTGACCGCGACGCCGGTGCCAAAAAAACGCCCGGTCTCATAATCGGTCAGGCTGCCGCCGTTCTCGGTGACATGCAGCGGCGCATCCATGTGGGTGCTGCGATGCATGATCGATTCGAACTGCTGCACCGCCATCCCGTCATTGGCATGATACTTCTGAATCCGGAACGACATGTTCGGCCCCGACGGCCATTGCGGCACGTTGTGGCCATAGATGTTGGAAAGATCATAATAGACCAGCCCGTTATCGGATTTCAGCGCCGCCATCTCAGCTCTCCATTCCGCCCTGTTCGATGCGCGCATCACCGCCATGATCCAGCATCGCCATCAGACGAATGCCGCAGCCGTCGCCAGCGCCCCAGCGCCAGGGCAGGGCATGCAGCGTGCAACGCCTGCCGGCCAGGCGGGCGACATCGCCGCCCACCCCCTCGATGGTCGGGATGCCCGCGGCGAGCAGCGCGCGGTGGGCAGGGTTCCAGTCCGGAAAATCCTGCTTCGGATCACGCCCTGTCTGCGCCTGATACAATGAAGGCAACCGCTTCATCAGCGGCCCGCCGCGATGGGCCCCAAGCGAGGTGGCAAGCGGATGATCGATCGCCGCGGTATCGATCCCGACCACCGCCACATCGCGCGCGATCAGCCACCGCGCCGCCTCCTCCGACAATCCCGGCGCGAGCCCGAACCATTCCTGGCTGTCGGCATGCCTGCTGTGCCAGCCAGTGCAGATCAGCACGATGTCACGCGGACGGATCAGCGCCGCATGCGCTTCAAGCTCCGCCGCACCCACCATCTCCCACTGGCCCTTGGGTATATCGAGCACCACGCCATTGCGAAAAAACAGATCGATCGGCAACGCCGCGACGTCCGCGCCACCCGGGATCAGATGCAGCGGCGCGTTGAGATGCGTGCCGTTATGCATGTTTGCCGTGATGCGCTGGCTCATCACCCCAAAGCGCGCATGGTGCGCGGCGCGCTCGATCCGCACATCCGTATCGCCCGGCCAGACCGGAATGCCATGCCCCCAGACATGACTGAGCTCGATGAATTCAAGTTCCGCACCCGGCTGCGCCATCGTGGCCCCCTATTGCTTCACGACCAGCGGACAGTCCGACGCCGAGATCGGCGCCCAGGCCTCGGCGGCGGGAACGGTTTTCAAAAGCTTGTAGTAGTCCCATGGATATTTGCTTTCCGCCGGTGTCTTCACCTGGAACAGATACATGTCATGCACCATGCGCCCGTCTTGCATCACCTTGCCATGGAAGGTCGCATCATCCACCGGCAGTTCGTGCAGCTTCTTCGCCACCGCCGCCCCCTCGGTGGTGCCGGCGGCGGCCACCGCGCGCAGATAGGCAAGTACCGAGCTGTAGGTGCCGGCCTGCTCGGCTGAAGGCATCATCTTCATCTTCTCGAAATACCGCTTCGACCAGGCGCGCCGTGACGCATCGAGGTCCCAATAGAACGGCTCGGTCACCAGCAGCCCCTGCGCGACATCGAGCCCGAGCCCATGCACATCGTCGGCCTGCAACAGAAACACCGCCACCTTGGTCTTGCCCCGATCCGCGCCGAAATCATGCGCCGCCTTGATCGCGTTGACATTGTCGGGCGGCGAATTCGCCATGCCCAGAATTTGCGCGCCCGAACTCAGCCCGCGCACCACGAACGAGGAAAGATCATTGCTGTTGACCGGATGCGCGAGCGCATCGACCACCTTGCCGCCGGCCTGCTCGATCGCGGTGGTCGCATCGCGTTTCAGATCATAGCCGAAGGCGAAATCCGCATAGAGCAGGAACCAGTCCTTGCCGCCTTCCTGCACCACCGCGCGGCCGGTGGAATGCGCCAGCGAATAGGTGTCGAACACCCATTGAAATCCGGTCGGCGAGCACATTTTGCCGCTGAAAACCATCGCCCCGGCACCAGATGTCATCACGATCTTGCCGCGCTGGCGGGCCACGCCCTGGGTGGCCAGCGCCACCGCCGAATTCGGCACATCGACGATCACATCGACATTGTCCCGATCGTACCATTGCGCCGCCAGCGCCGCGGCGATGTCGGGCTTCTGCTGCGTGTCGCCCGAAACCAGCGCGATCTTGCGGCCAAGCACGCTGCCGCCAAATTCGTCGATGGCCATCTGCGCGGCCAGCACCGCGCCGGGCCCCGAGATGTCGGAGCCATAGGTGGACATCACGCCCAGCACGCCGACGGTCACCGGCGGTGGTTCGGCGGCGAGCGCAAGCGCGGGGGCGCACACGGCAAGCAACTGGCAGAACAAGCGGCGCATCGACAACCTCCCAAATGCGGCGGCCTTGCCGGCGCCACCTTTTACTCCCTCAACCCTCCGCCGGACGTCGCGGCCGCGCAAATGAGAACCCGGCATGGCTGCATAACCGCCAGCGATCACGACGGTTTGCAGGCGCGCCCGCGCCGGCTACAACCCTCCCCGGCCCGGCGGCTGGACGCCGGGCAAAATCGGGGACCTGTCCATGTCGATCAACATCGTTGCCCTGTCGGGCAGCCTGCGGAAAATGAGCTTCAACAGCGCGCTGCTGCGTGCCGCCTGCGACCTGGCGCCGGCCGGGATGTCGATCGAGATCGTCGATCTGGCGCCGTTTCCCCTCTATGACGACGACGTTCGCCTGGTCGCCTATCCGCCGGTGGTGCAGGCGCTGCGCGACAAGGTCGCCGCGTCCGACGGGCTGCTGCTGGCCTGCCCGGAATATAATTATTCGGTGTCCGGCGTGCTGAAAAACGCGATCGACTGGGTGTCGCGCCCGCCTGGCAACCTGTTCGCCACCAGGCCCACCGCGATCATCGGCGCGGCCACCGGCCTGTTCGGCTCGATTCGCGGACAGAACCATCTGCGCGCGATCATGTCCGGGCTCGATGCCCACGTGATCAACAAGCCCGAGGTGATGGTCGCCTCCGCCGCCGCGAAATTCGACACCAACGGCGCCTTGACCGACGATACCGCGCGCACGCTGCTGGGTGAATTGCTGGAGAAGCTGGCCCAGGCCGTAACCCGTGATCGTCGGCTCGCGACGGATTAATCTGCGGCCCGTCGCCAATAGATTCGTGTGACGCAGCCATCGGCTTCCGGCAGGGTGGTCAGCGTCAACAGGTCGCCGGCAAGCGATGGGAACCGCACCCGCGTGGTTCCCATCCAGGCCGGGAATATTGCGATGTCGATATGGTGCAGCAGCCGCTCGCCCACCAGTTCCCACCGCCCCGCATAGGCGGTGCAGGCCCGCGCGACGGCGGCGAGCGCGGCCTCATCCAGCCGCTCCGCCGGCGCCGCCGGCAGATCATCGCGCGCCACCGAAATCACCATCAACTGGTGCCCTTCGGTGTAGATGATCCGCCCAGGTGCGCCGGCACCCACCGCACCGCTCACCCGGCCATCCGGGCCAAGCCGATCCTGCCCCGCGGCATTCCACGCGCCGATCAGTTCGGCCTCGCTGATCATGACGATGCTACTTGATCGGCGAGAACGGCGCGCCGAGCAGAATCTTGTTTTCCTGCGTGATGATCAGCGGCATCATCTTGCCGACACAGGCGAGCCAGTCAGCGTTTTTCGACAATTCCGCGCGCCGCCGGCTGCGCTCGGCGAAATCCTCATAGCCCCACATATGCACGATCTGATTGAGCGGCCCGATCTCGGAATAGAAATACCCGATCAGATTGCCCAGAATGCGCGTCTGCACCGCCAGGCCCTCGGCCTGGTAGATGCGCAGATATTCCGGCACCTTCGCCGGTTGCACCAGATAGGTGCGCATTTCGATGATCATGGTCTCTCCCCTTGGTCGTGACGTGGCGCGCAGTGTAGGCAACAATGCGCGTGGTGCAAAAGGGGGAATGATGGAACCGGAAAAAGTAAGGCTCGGCATCGCCGGGCTCGGCATGGCCGGCGCGGTGATGGTGCATGCCGCGCGCGCACACCCCGCCATCGCGCTGGTCGCCGCGGCCGATCCGCACGCCGCCCCCCGCGCCGCCTTCACCGCCGACACCGGCCTTGCCGCCCACGCCGACATCGCCGCCCTGTGCGATGATCCCTCGATCGAGGCGATCTACATCGCCACCCCGCACCAGTTCCACGCCGCCCACGTGGCGCTGGCCGCCGCGGCGGGCAAGCACGTGATCGTGGAAAAGCCGATCGCGCTCGATCTGGCCGATGCCGCACGGATCGTGGAACTTGCCGATCAGGCCGGCATCACCCTCATCGTCGGCCACACCCACGGGTTCGATCCGGGCGTGCGGCTGATGCGCCGCATGATCGCCTCGGGCGCGCATGGCCGGCTCGGTTTGATCGCGCAATGGAACTACACCAATTACCTCTATCGCCCGCGCCGCCCCGAGGAGCTGGACACCGCGCGCGGCGGCGGCATCGTGTTCAACCAGATGCCACACCAGATCGACGTCGCCCGCGTGCTCGCCGCCAGCCCCGCCCGCAGCGTGCGCGCGCACCTGCTCGCCCTCGATCCGGCACGTCCCACCGAGGCGCTGGGCAGCGCGATGATCTTTTTCGACAATGGCGCCGCCGCCACGCTGACCTATAGCGGCCACGACCAGTTCGACGCCGATGAGCTGCATGGTTGGGTCGCCGAATCCGGCGCGCTGAAATCCCCCGCCCACGGTGCGGCCCGGCGCGCGCTCGCCTCGGTCACCGCCGAGGCAACGGCGCGCACCGAACGTTTCGCCTACGGCGCGACCGCCAACCCCCCGCGCGCGCACCTGCCACATTTCGGCATGCTCATCGCCACCTGCGCCCACGCTGACCTGCGCGCCACGCCGGACGGCGTGGCCGTCTACGACGCCACCGGGGTCACCCAGCACGATGCCGAACGCCGCCCCGGCGTGCCAGGTCGCGCCGAGGTGCTGGACGACCTGGTCGCCGCCCTGCGCCAGGGCGTGGCCCCGCTGCAGGACGCGCGCTGGGGCATGGCGACGCTACGGGTGGCACTGGCCATGCTGACCTCGGCCCGCGAGCGGCGCGAGGTGGTGCTGGATTAACCTAACTTTGTCCCCATGTTGATTAGACGTTGCCTTTCTATTGACCGGCTAGTTGAGTGTCTTGGCGACTCTGAAGCCAGCAAGGTTCGTAGCGCTATCGACGGGCAGGCCGCCGCGTGTAGCCGCCCGGACCACCCAGGCGGCGGTATCCCAGGAAGCACCGCGCTGCACTCTGCTCGGGCAATTCAGGCGCAAGGTTGGATCGTCAATGACCGGAGCGGACGGATAGGTTGGCGACCAGCAATCCTGCGTCCAATTCGCGGCGTTTCCGAGCATGTCGAAAAGCCCGAATTGGTTGGGAGCAAAGCTGTCGCCCGGCAGGGTCTGATTCACCGGCGCAATAAAGCACTTCACCCCGGCCGGAGGAATTTTCCCGCGGAATTGCAGGGTGTCCGCGCACGGCACGGGTCGGCCGCCGCACACGGCGCACAGCGCATGCCCAACCCCGATGTCATCGCCCCAGTAACGAGAGGTTCGCGTGCCAGCCCTGGCGGCATATTCCCACTCCGCCTCGGTGGGGAGACGATAGGGGCCCTTGGATGGGATTGTTTTATCCACGGCAACCTTGCTGTTCAGCCAGGCGATATAGGCCTGCGCATCGTTCCAGCTCACGCAGATCACCGGGTCGCGATCGGTCTGGTCAAAATGGGGGTGCTCCCAGGCATTTCGCGTCGGTGCCACCGGGTGGCCGAGATAACCGAAAAAAATACACGGTGCGGTGATGTGGCCGGTCTCGTGCACAAACGCCGCAAATTCACCGTGTGTGACCGAGTATTTCCCGATTGCGAAGGGTTTGCCGATCGTCACCAAATGTGCCGGATGTTCGTAAGCCATGAATCTTTCGGCTTTGTCCAGATCCGTAGTGCCGGTGATCCCGCCGATGATTGATACAATTAGGGATTGTGGCGGCGGAACCTTCGCGAGCTCCCGCTCCGCCTCGGCGTCGGTCGATCCCATCTGAAAAGAGCCGGCCGGGATGACGACCATCTCCGGGCAGTCGCGGCAGTCCCGGAAACCCGGCGGAGCACCGACGCCTTGCGCCACGGCGGGTGCCTCGACAAAAAATCCGCACAAGGCGACCAGACAACATAGCGCGAGAAGGCCGAAATATTTTGTCATTGCGTGATTGCACCCGTTTGCCGTGGCGTTTGAGGATTTATCGCTCATGCAGTCCCTCATGCACATACCGCTGCAACGGCGACAGAAGATAGCTGATCACACCGCGCCGCCCAGTCTTGATTTCCGCCGTCACCGCTATTCCCGGCGACAGCGCCTCCTCCCGCTCATGCACCCCCCCGCCCAATCGGCGACGGGTTTGGCAACCTTGAACCAAAAGCCGGACAAGCCACACGATCCGCCAAGCCAACCCCGTGCGATGCAGGAAGACCCGCATCGTTGATGTGGGCTACTTGCTGCTGTGATTGCAACGTCCAGAAGAGCCACAAAAGGATTAGGCATTCGATTTTTTCCTATTTTTTTCAACGTGTTTTCTTGTTTGCCAGCCTTGAGTCGCCGGTTTTTTATGTGCGCCGCCGACAAGATGATAATGGCAGGTAGGAGTGCCAGAACCGCCAAATAAAACTGAGACCACTTTGAAAGATATTGCCTCGACAGCAGCGCCAATGCCGTTGCGACAACAAAACAAGGTCCCGAGTCGAAATTGCCCGAATTACCTTGTTGGCGGATTTCTCAACTGGCTCATCGGCCCTACCACCCTCTTTGAGACTCATCTTTTGCGAGTCCCTTCGTTACAGATGGGTGGATAAGTGTCCTCGCTGATTTCAATATAAATTCTCGTTATTTTAGAAATGAAATTTTTTCTATTACTACGAGCAAAGTTCATAATCTGTCGTAATGTGCAAAACGACTTAGAAATTACAGAAAAACCGTTCAGAAAACCGGAAAAATTACATAGTTAATGTTTGAACAAAATTATTTCATTAAAATAAAAAATATTTATCGCATTTGCAGAAGCCATTACGACTGGAACATAAGCGCAAAACTTCGCGCGTCCTATAGGTA
>DAHWBL010000259.1 GCA_027323595.1 Acetobacteraceae bacterium
CGCTTTGTCATCACCATGGACGACGATCTGCAAAACCCCCCCGAGGAGGTGCTGCATCTGTTCGACCACGCCCGCGAGGGGAATTGGGACGTGGTCTACACGCGCTACGCGGTGAAGCGGCACGCGCCGTGGCGCAACCTGGGCAGCCGCTTCGCCAACCAGGTCGCGGACTGGCTGCTGGACAAGCCGCGCGGGCTGTATCTGTCGTCGTTTCGCTGCATGTCGGCGATGGTGGTGGCCGCGATCACCCGCTACGAGGGGCCCTACCCCTATGTGGACGGGCTGATCATGCAATGCACGCAGCGGATCGACAGCATCGAGGTCCGCCATCTCGCCCGCGCCGAGGGCCGCTCGAACTATAATCTCACCCGGCTGGTGCGGCTGTGGCTGAACCTTGCCACCAGCTTCTCGCTCGCCCCGCTGCGGGTCGCCATCTATGCCGGCGCGCTGATGGCGCTGGTCGGCATGATCGGGGCCGCGGCCACCATCGCCGAGGCGCTGATCACCCACGCCACCCCGTCCGGCTGGGCCTCCACCATGACGGTGATCCTGCTGCTGTCGGGCGTGCAATCGATGATCCTGGGCGTGCTCGGCGAATATGTCGGGCGTACCTTCCTCACCGCGAACGGCAAGCCGCAGGCGAGCGTGCGCACCATCGAGCGCGGCGGCGCGTGTGCCGGCGCCCCGGCGCATCCGCGGGGCGCGCGCTGATGCAGTGGGTGGCGCTGTTCGGGGCGATCGCGATCACCATGGTCGCGCAGGCCTTGTTGAAAACCGGGGCAGGGGCGGCGGATTTCGCCGCGCAGCTGATGCGCCCGTCCACCATCTTCGGGCTTGGCCTGTATGGCGCGGCGGCGCTGCTCTACATCATCGCGCTGCGCCGGGTGCCGTTGTCGGTGGCGCTGCCGTGCACGGCGGTCTCCTATATCGCCGCCGTGCTGATCGGGCATTTTCATTTCGGCGAGCCGCTGGGGGTGATGCACCTCGCCGCCGTCGGGCTGATCGGCGCCGGTGTGGTGCTGCTCGCGCTGGCATGAGCGGCGCGCGGATGATCGTGACCTCCGCCCCTCTTGCGCGCGCGCCGGCGCCAGCGCAGATCAGCGCCATCATGAACGGCGATGTGCGATGAACCAGGGTTGGCGACGCTATTTCTGGGCCGGCGGCGCGGTGGCGATGATCTGCGTCATGTTCGGCCTGGTCAGCTATTCGGTGACGCTCTACCGGCTGTTCTGCGAGGTCACCGGGGCCGGCGGCGCCACCCAGCGGGTGGACAGCGACACCGCGCAGGTCACCGACACATACGTCACGGTGTTCTTCAACACCAATGTCGCGCCCAACCTGCCGTGGAAATTCCGCCCGCTGCAACGCTCCGTGCGGGTGCGGCTGGGTGAGGAGACCCCGGCCTTCTTCGAGGCGGAAAACCTCTCCGACGAACCCATCGTCGGCCGCGCCACCTTCAACGTCACCCCCGAGAAGGCCGGGCTCGACTTCAAGAAGATCGAGTGCTTCTGTTTCACCGAGGAACGTCTCGCGCCGCACACCAAGGTGCAGATGCCGCTGCAATTCTACGTCGATCCGGACCTCGCCAAACGCGCCAGCACCCGCGACGTGGACCAGATCACGCTGTCCTACACCTTCTTTCGCGCCGCCGACCCCGGCGAGGGCGCGGATCTCGGCCGCTTCGCCGGCGTGCCCACCCCGGCCGCGGGCGAGCAATTATTCGCCGAGAACTGTGCCGCCTGCCACGCGAGCGACCACGCCAAGATCGGCCCGGCGCTGGGCGGCGTGCTCGGCAGGCCCGCCGGCACCGTGCCTGGCTACCCCTACACCCGCGCGCTCGCCGGCTCGGGCCTGGTCTGGACCGCCGCCACGCTGGACCGATGGCTCGCCGACCCGCGCAAGCTGGTGGACGGCACCGCCATGCCCATGGCCATCGCCGACGCCGGCGCGCGCGCGGCGATCATCGCCTATCTGGAGCAGCTCCCGCCGCCGCCCGCGCCCCAGGCGGCGGATCAGGCGGCGGCCAAACCTGGCCCCGGCGGCATGTAACCGTTACAACTCGTATCTTGTCCCGGCCCGGTCGGCACCCTAGCTTTCCAGCCATGACCCGATCCGATCCGCCGATCATCGACATGCGCCCGGACGGCAGCTTCGCCGGCCCACGCTTCTCCGGCCCCGGCTTTTCCGGTGTCCGCCTCGGTGGCCTCACCGCTCTTGCGGTGTTCGCGGCGATGACGCTGGCGATGGCGGTGTTCTTCGTCTGGCTGCTGCTATGGCTGATCCCGATCGCGCTCGGCACCGCGCTCGTCACCTACGCGGCCTTGCGGGTCCGCCATTGGTGGCTGGGCAAACAAGCCGCCCCGCCCAGCGTGTTCGGCGTGTGGAACCGGCACACAAGGTAGGTCGCACGGGCGCAGCGCCATCGGTCACCGGCTGCCGCGGAAAATCGTCGCCCGTATCCGCGCAGCCTGATGCGCGTCGCGGTCGGAGTTCTGGGGCGGAACGGCGGCGCGGGATCGTGTCGGGCCTGGTGCGATGCCGGATGGGGCTGAGACCGTCATCCCCGCATTTCGCTGCGCGAATGCG
>DAHWBL010000262.1 GCA_027323595.1 Acetobacteraceae bacterium
ATTGACCGGATCGCGCTGCGAACGATCCTTGAGCCAGATGGTCATCTTGAGAATATCGTCGGTCGTGCCACCGCCGGCTTCCACGATCGCGCGGACATGGCCAAACATCAGCCGGCATTGCGCCTCCAGCGTCTCGGCCACCTGGCCGGTCCGCGGGTCGAGCCCGTAGACGATGCCCGACATCAGGGTGTCGCCGATGCGGCACGCGGTGGGGATCGGGTTTTTGTGACCGAAATCCTTGAGATAAATGGTCTGACGCCGCGACATTGCAGTATTCCTCAGCGAAATTGACAGACGACGGTGCCGAGGGGCCCGTAGTCCGCGTGAAAATTGTCGCCCGCGCGCGCATCCACCGGTCGGATGAACGAACCCGACAGGATCACCTGTCCGGGCGCAAGGCTGACACCATGGGGGTGCAGCCGGTTGGCCAGCCAGGCGATGCCGTTCACCGGATTGCCCAGCACGCCGGCCGCCACCCCGGTTTCCTCGACGACCGCATTGCGCGTCAGGATCGCCGAGACCCAGCGCAGGTCGTGCGCGCGCGGATCGAACGCGGTGTCGCCGAGCACCAGCGCGGCGTTGGCGGCATTGTCGCTGATGGTGTCTGTCACCCGGCGGGTCGCCTTGGTGTGCGGATCGACGCGAAACATGCGCGAGTCGAGAATTTCCAATGCTGGAACGACAAACTCCGTGGCGCGCCAGACATCGATGGCGGTGCAGTGCGGACCGCGCAGCGGCTCCTTGAGCACGAATGCGAGTTCCATCTCGACGCGCGGCTCGATGAAGCGGTCAGAGGCGATGCGCGCGCCGCTGGAATAGAACATGTCATCGAGCAGAACACCGAAGTCCGGCTCGTCGATGCCCACCGCCTGCTGCATGGCGCGGCTGGTCAGGCCGATCTTGTGGCCGCGGATGGTGCGCCCCTGCGCGAGCTTCAGCTCGATCCAGGCGTGCTGCACCGCGTAGGCATCGGCGATCGTCATGTCGGGATGATCGAGCGAAAGCGCGCGGAATTGCCTGCGCTCGGCCTCGGCATGCGCCAGTTGTGCCGCGATCGTGGCGATCTGATCGTGGTTCATGCTTCGTCGCTCACGCCATTGGCAAGAATGCCGATGCCATCGACCTCGACCTCGACGATGTCGCCGGGTTTCAGCCAGATCGGCGGATCAAAGCGCACTCCCGCGCCGGTCGGGGTGCCGGTGAAGATCATGTCGCCGGGTTTCAGGGTGGAGAAGCTACTGAGATATTCGATAAGAACATCGAATCCGAACATCAGCCGCGCGGTGCTGTCATGCTGACGCACCGCGCCGTTGACGCGGGTTGTCAGGGTCATCGGTGTGGCGGGGTCGAACCCGTCGCGGGTCACCATCCATGGGCCGATGCTGCCGGAGCGATCGAAGTTCTTGCCTTGGGTGACGTTGAATTTTCCATGTCGCAGCCAGTCACGGATGGTGCCCTCGTTGCCGATGGTGAATCCCGCGATGTGGTTCCAGGCCAGCGCGCGCGTGATGTGGCGGCCCGGTCGGCCGATCACCATCACGATCTCGCCTTCGTAATCGAGCTGCTCGGAGGCGCGCGGGCGTTCGAGCGGTGTGCCGTGGCCGACGAAGGATGTCGGTGCGCGGGCGAACAGGCTTGGGTATTTCGGCTGTTCCGAGTGATCGCGATATTCGGCGTTGCGATCGGCGTAGTTCACGCCGATGCACCAGATTTTCTGCGGCGCGGTGATCGGCGGCAGCAGCGTGATGTCGGCGAGGCGAATATCGGCGGGTTCGGATTGAAAGCGTGCCAGCCCGTCCAGGCCGTCTGCTTCGAGCAGGCTGAGCAGGGTCGGATGGATCGCGCCCAGGCGGCTGCGCAGATCTATCACCCCGTCGTCGGTGACGATGCCGTAGCTTTCGCCGGCGGGGCCATCAAAGCTTGCAAGGCGCATGGAAAATCCTCAGTGCTGTGCGACGGTGGATGCGCCAGGACGCATCGCCACCGCGCCGGGTGCATCGATGTCGTCGCTGGTTGCGGCGGCGGCGGTGGCCTGTCCGCCGCGACGGGTTTCGGGCAGGATGCAGGAGAAGAATATGAACAACACCGCGGCGGGCAGGCAAAGATAAAACCCGACGATGATGTCGCCCCCGCCGAAGGCCGCGGCGAAGGCGGGCACGCCGACCGGCGCGAGGCTGCCGGCGGCGCGGCCGGCCATGTAGATGCTCGACACCGCGGTCGAGCGCACCTCGATCGGGTAGAGTTCGGAGAGCCAGGTGCCGACGACACCAAGCGAGGTGTTGCCCATGCCGAACAGGATGAACAGCCAGAAGATCGGCCAGGCGAACAAATTCATGTCGTAATGAACATTGCCCAGAAAATAGAGGCCAAGCAGGCTTGCGATCCATAGCGCGGCGGGCACCAGCGTGCCCATGCGCCGGCCGTGGCGATCGTTGAGCCAGCCCATGGCGATGTAGCTGCACCCGCCGGCCACCGAGACGATGACGGAGGTGGTGCGCACGATGTCTGCTGGTGTGTGCAGCGTTTTCAGCATCAGGGTCGGCATGAAGACGATCACGCCATAGTAACAGAACATGTAGGCGGCCATCCAGCCCAGCGCGATGAAGCTGATCCGGCGCAGCCCGGGGCGGAACATGCCGGCGAGCGGCATGCGTGCGGCAAGGCCCAGGGCGGGCAGCCGTCCGGCGCGCCGATCCTGGTCGTGGCGCAGCCAGGCTTTCGATTCCGGCATCCAGAAGCGGATCACGATGATCAGCGCGAGCGGCGCGCTGCCGGTCAGCAGTCCGACACGCCAGCCGCGATCGGCGGCGAAATGACCCAGCGCCCAGATCGCGACGATCGAGGCGCCAGCGGAGGCGAGCACCGCGCTGCCCTGGATGAAGGCGCTGCCCAGCCCGCGACGTTTTGGGTTCCATGCCTCGTTGAACAGCACCATGCCCGCGCCCCACTCGCCGCCGAGCCCGATGCCGGTGAGAAGGCGCAGGCTGGCGAGGCTGGTGTAATTCCAGGCGAAGGCGGACGCGATCGAGCCGAGCGCGAACAGCAGAAGCGTGAGTTGCAGGGCGGTCTTGCGACCCAGCCGGTCGCCGGTGACGCCAAACGCGGCGCCGCCGATCACCGAGCCGATGAGGGTGATGGAGGTGATGCTGGCGATCTGGGTCAGCGACAGGTTCAGGCTGTGCTGAATCGCTGGCATGAGAAACGGCAGGATCAGCACATCGTACAGATCGAGCGCGAAGCCCAGCATGCACGAGCCGATGATGGTGATGCGCTCGGCGGCGGTGTAGGCCAGGTGGCCGGACGGATTGCCCACACGGTTTCTCCGTTGCTGTGGTTCTGGCTCAGGCTTTCGAGGTTTGGCGAATTCCGGACTTCACGATCAGCGCGCCGAGCCTGGCATAGACCGGCCCGGCGACCCGCGCGATCGGGTCGAGTGCGGCGGTGTCGATTTTGCCGTCGCGGGCGAGCCCGTCCTGAAGGTGATAGCGCACGACTTCACCGACCACGAGACGGCTGCGCGTTTCACCGAATTCGTGGCAGGAGCGAAACCGACATTCCATCGCGATCGGTGCCGCGGCGAGGCGCGGCACGCCGATCTCCTCGCTGGGCAGCGTGCGCAGACCCAGATGCTCGACCTCGCTGACATCGCTTGGATGTTCCACGGCACTGAGATGCAGCGCATCGAGTTGGGACTGGTTCGCGATGTGCACGACGAACTCCTCGCTGGCCAGAATATTGCGCAGGGTGTCCTTGTACACGCCCGCCTTGTGGCCGATGCTGATGGCGAGCATGGGCGGCTTGGGGGAGACGAAGGTGAAGGCGCTGAACGGGGCGAGATTGACGGTGCCCTGCGAGGACATGGTGGTGACCCAGGCGATCGGTCGTGGCACGACGATGCCGGTCAAAAGCTTGTAGGATTGCTCGGCATCGAGCGTCTTCGGGTCGATGATCACCCGGTATTCCTCCCAACCATGCGTTTGCCCGCGACGTGGCGGACTGCGTTGCGCGAGTGTTAGGCGCGTGATCCGGACCGGGCTAGGAAAGCCCGCGAAATACGTCCATATGGTGGACTCCATGTTCGACGACCCATCCCCGCCGGAATCGCCGGCCATGGCCGGCACGCAATCGATCCGCCGGGCGGTGGCCATTTTGCGGGTGCTGGCGGCTGGCCAGGCGAGCGGCGCGGGGTTGCAGACGGTGGCGCAGGCAACCGGGCTGGC
>DAHWBL010000275.1 GCA_027323595.1 Acetobacteraceae bacterium
TTAAACCACTCGGCCACCCAACCTCGGTGGCGACCCACGCTCTGCGTGCCGCCACTACGGTGTTTTGACTCTACGTGCCGGGAAATAGAGTGTCAATCTGGCCCCGGGGTTCGCTATGGCCGCGGCCAGTTTTCGCCCGCATTGACCGGAATGGCCACGACCGGTAAAAAAGAGGCTTGGCATTTGGGGGACACCCGGCACCTGCATGCGGATGAAATCGACCAGCTTGCGCGCCACCGGATCGGGCAGGGCCGCCGCGCCCGCCGCCGCCACGTCCCAGCGATGGGCGCGCAGTGCCGCGCCGATATCGGGCTGGTCCTGGGCGCGGGCCGGTTGGGCCAACAGGCCGGGAGCGAGCAGGCCGGAGACGAGGGCGGCGACGGTGAGCGGGATGAAGCGGCGCATGGCATTACCCTAGCCCAAGCGCGCGCGCGCCGGAATCGGGGCGGCGGACAAAGTTTCGCGCGGCCGGGCTCCCTTGCTTCCGCCCCCCCGCGACCCTAGGTTCATGCCCCGCCCGGCGGAGCTCAAGGAGAGGCGTTCATGTTTCACGGGTCGATGGTCGCGCTGATCACGCCGATGCGCGACGATGGCAGCCTCGATGAGGACGCGTTCGCGCGCCTGGTCGAATGGCAGATCAATGAAGGCACCAACGGCATCATCCCGGTCGGCACCACCGGGGAGAGCCCGACGCTGGACCATGACGAGCACAAGCGCGTGGTCGAGATCGCGGTCGCGGTGGCGGCGGGGCGGGTGTCGGTGATCGCCGGCACCGGCTCGAACTCCACCGCCGAGGCGATCGAGCTGACCGCCCACGCGCGCGCCGCCGGCGCGGACGCGGCGCTGGTGGTCACGCCCTATTACAACAAGCCGACCCAGTCCGGCCTGCTGCTGCATTACCGCGCCATCGCCGACGCGGTGGAGCTGCCGCTGATCATCTACAACATTCCCGCCCGCAGCGTGGTGGACATGTCGGTGGCCACGATGGCCGAGCTGGCGGCGCACCCCAACATCGTGGGCGTCAAGGACGCGACCGCGAACCTCACCCGCCCGCTGCACACCACGCGCGCCTGTGGCGAGGATTTCTGCCAGCTTTCCGGCGAGGACCACACCGCACTCGCGTTTCTCGCCGCCGGCGGGCATGGCTGCATCTCGGTGACCGCGAATGTCGCGCCGCGGCTGTGCGCGGACATGCATGCCGCCTGGCGGGCCGGGCGGGTGGGCGACGCGATGGCGATCCAGGCGCGGCTGGTGGCGCTGCATGACGCGATGTTCGCCGAGACCAGCCCCGCGCCGGTGAAATATGCCGCCAGCCTGCTGGGCTTTGGCAGCGAATTCTGCCGCCTGCCGCTCGCCCCGCTGGCCGAGGCGACGCGCGCGCAGGTGCGTGCGGCGATGGTCGGCGCCGGGCTCACAGGGCCTGGCTGATCGGCTGATTTTGACTGAAAAATCCAAATCCGGGCTGATCTCGCACGGCATCGCCGCGCAGAATCGCAAGGCGCGGCATGATTACAGCATCGGCGAGACGCTGGAGGCCGGCATCGTGCTGCGCGGGCCGGAGGTGAAGTCGCTGCGCTTCGGCCGCGCGACGCTGGGCGAGGCCTGGGCGGGCGAGCGGTCCGGCGAGCTGTTTTTGTTCAATTGCTACATCCCCGAATACCAGGGCGGGGTGCTGTCGCGGTTCGAGCCGCGCGCGCCGCGCAAGTTGCTTGTCCATAAAAAGCAACTTGGCAAATTGCTGGCGGCGGTGAAGCGCGACGGCGCGACCATCGTGCCGCTGGACATCCATTTCAACGAGCGTGGGCGCGCCAAGGTTCTGCTCGGCGTGGCGCAGGGCCGCAGCAAGGGCGACAAGCGCGCGGCGGTGGCGGCGCGCGACTGGCAGCGTGACAAGGCGCGGCTGATGCGCGCGCGCGGCTGATGAGCGGGCGCGCCGCGGCGCCGACGCGCTATCGCTGGTTCGTGGCACTGCTGATTTTCCTGGTCTATGCCTGCGCCTCGGCCGACCGCGCCAATATCGGCATCGCGCTGCCGGCGATCCGCGCCGAGTTCGCGCTGAGCAACACCGAGGCCGGCGCGGTGATCAGCATGTTCTTCCTGTGCTACGCCGCCGGGCAGATCCCGGCTGGGCTGCTGTGCGCGCGCTTTGGCGTGCGGCGGGTGTTTCCCCTGGCGATGGCGGCGACCTCGGTGTTCACCCTGCTCATCGGCACCGCCGGGGGCGCGGCCACGCTGAAGCTGTGGCGCGCCGGGCTCGGGCTCGCCGAGGCGGCGCTGCCGGTGAGTCTGCTCGCCACCATCAATGTGTGGTTCGCCCCGCGCGAGAAGGGCACCGCGACCGGGATTTTGCTGGCGGCGGCGAAATCGGGGCCAGTGATCGTGCCGCCGCTGGGCGCGCTGCTGATCGCGGGGCACGGCTGGCGCGCCCTGTTCGTGCTGTTCGCGCTGCCCGGGCTGGTGCTGATGGCGCTGTGGATGTGGCTGGTGCCCGAGCATCCGTCGGCGAGCCCGCGGGTGAACCCGGCCGAGGCGGCGGTGATCGCGGCTCCGGCGCTGGCGGGCCGGCCTGGCGCGCGGCGGCGCTTCGTCCGACTCGACCGGCTGATGCGGGTGCGCGCGATGGCGCCGATCACGAGCATGGGCGCGGTGTTCGGCTCGGCGGATCTGTGGGGGTGCGCGGCCGGCTATTTCCTGCTCAGCGGTCTGGCCAACGTGATCCTGGCGTGGCTGCCCAGCTATCTGACCGAGGTGAAGCATTTCTCGCTGCTGCGGGTGGGGTTTGTCGCCGCCGCCCCGTTCGCCGGCGCGGTGGTGGGAAATCTGGCCGGCGGGGTGTTCTCCGACCGGGTGCTGGGCGGGCGGCGCAAGCCGATGATGATGATCACCGCGGCGGCGACGGCGGGCGCGATGCTGGCCTTGACGCGCGCCCCCGACGGTCCACTGTTGATGGCATCGATGCTGTTCGCGACAGGGTTTTTGCTCAGTGTCGGCTATTCGTCGTTCGCCGTGTTCGGCATGACCATGACCGACGCGCGGCGCTATCCGCTGGCGCTGGGGCTGATCAACACCGCCGGCCAGGCCGGTGGCGCGGTGGCGCCGCTGGTCGCCGGCATGCTGCTCGATGCCTATGACTGGGATGTGGTGTTCGAGTTCCTCGCCGGCTGCTCGGGCCTGACGCTGCTGCTGCTGGCGGTGATCCGTGAGGCCGAGCCGGGCGGGGCGTGACAATCACGGGTCTCGCCAGCCCGGGCGCAAACCGCTATTGAAACGCCCGGCGCGGCGCGGAGTCGCGTCGCTGCGATACGGCCGTTCCGGCCTTGGGCGAGACGGCCGTTCCGGCGGTGGGTGATTGAGGAGTTTGCTGATGCGATCTGCGATGAACTGGGGCCTCGCGGGCCTCGCCTGGACCGCGGCGACGCTGAGTCCGGCGCTGGCGCGCTGTGCCGATCCGGCCGACCGGGCGGCGTTCGACGTGGTCGGGCTCAAGAGCGAGATGATGGTGCTCGCGATTTCGTGCAAGCGGAACGACGATTACAACGCCTTCGTGCGCCGCTTCCAGGCGCTGCTGACCCGTGCCGATGCCGATCTGGGCCGGTATTTCTCCCGCGCCTATGGCCATGGCGGCCAGCGGGCGCAGGACGCCTATGTCACCGCGCTGGCCAACGGCCAGTCCGACGAGGGGATGCGGCTGGGCTCGGATTTCTGCCCGCACAACGCCGCGGTGTTCGACGAGGTGAAGGCGGTGGGCAGCGAGACCGACCTGCCGGCGTTCGCCGCCGGCAAGGCGGTGGTGCCCGAGGTGCCGGGCGCCTGCGTGGTCGAGGCGAGCGCGCGGCCGGCGACCCCGGCGAAAAAGCGATGAGCCAGCGTCGCGCGCTCGCGACCGCCGCGGCCATGCTGCTGCTCGCGGGCTGTCAGGCCCAGCGCCCGGCCAGCACCGCCGCGCGCTATTCGGTGGATTTCCGCGGCGCCGCCAAAAGCTGTTCGGCCCCCAAGGAGCTGAACGCGGCTTCGGGCAGGACCACCGAGGCGGCGCTCGCGGTGGTCAATGACGGCGGCTGGTGCGCGATGACGCTCGACAATGGCGGCAAGCCCTACGATGCCGGGCTGCTGACCGTCCCGCCGGCGCACGGCAAGGTGTATATCCACAAGGTCGGCGACGACACCCGGATCGACTACACGCCCGACAGCGGCTTCGTGGGCGACGACCAGTTCACCCTGAAGCTGGTGCCCACCGACGCGGTGCTGGCGGTGAAGGCCACGGTCAGCCGCTGATCTGGGCGCGGATCGCGCCGACCACGGCGGCGAACATCGGCTCGGTGAGCCGGCCGGTGTTGGTGTTGTAGCGCGACACATGGTACGAATCCGCCAGCAGCACGCCGTCCGCGAGGCGATGTTGCGCGCCGTGCGCGAAGCGGGCGGCGGCGAGTTTCATGCCGTGCGCGCGCAGCACCGCCTGGTGGGCGATCAGCCCCAGCGCCAGGATCACCCGCAGCCGGGGCATGGCCGCGATCTCGGCGCGCAGAAAATCGTTGCAGGCGCGGATTTCGGCGGGCTCGGGCTTGTTCTGCGGCGGCACGCAGCGCACCGCGTTGACGATGCGGCAATCGACCGGGGTAAGTCCGTCGGCCGGGTCGGCGGCGAATTTCCCTGTCGCGAAGCCGAAGGCGATCAGGGTCTCATACAGCAGCGTGCCGGCGTAATCGCCGGTGAAGGGGCGGCCGGTGCGGTTGGCCCCGCGCACGCCAGGCGCCAGCCCGACCACCAGCAGCCGTCCGGAGCTGTCGCCGAAGCTGGGCACCGGGGCGTTGTGCCAGCCCGGTTCGGCGGCGCGCAGGCTGGTCCGGTAGGCGAGCAGGCGCGGGCAGAGCGGGCAGTCGCGCGCCGGGCTCGCCGGTGTGGCCGGCATGATCAGATCTCGTCGGCGGGATCGATGAGCGGCTCGCTCGGCGGCAGGCGGGCCGGGCGGGCCGGGCGCGGTTCCATCTGACGGCGGGTGAATTCGGCGCCGATATCGGCCAGTTCGAGGAACTGGTCGGCCTGGCGGCGCAGCTCGTCGGCGATCATCGGCGGGCTGGTGCGGATCGAGGAGATCACCGACACGCGCACGCCCAGCCGCTGCACCGCTTCGACCACCCGGCGGAAATCGGCGTCGCCGCTGAACAGCACCGCATGGTCGATCTTGGGCGCGAGCTCCAGCATGTCCACCGCCAACTCGATGTCCATGTTGCCCTTGACCCGGCGGCGGCCGGAGGCGTCAGTGTATTCCTTCGCCGGCTTGGTGACGAGCGCGTAGCCGTTATAGGCGAGCCAGTCGGTGAGCGGCTTGAGCGGGGAATATTCCTCGGTTTCGAGCACCGCGGAGTAATAATAGGCGCGCAGCACGTTGGTTCTGGAACGGAAGAAGGTCAGCAGGTTGCGATAATCGACATCGAAGCCGAGATTGCGCGATGCCGAGTACAAATTGGCGCCGTCGATGAACAAGACGGTGCGCTCTGACGTGGAAAATTGCATGTTTTCAAACCTTTGTGTTCAAATTTTGGGGCCGGCGCGCGGGCGTTGGGGTGGCTGCGCGGGCTCGGCGGGCGCAGCAAACAGCAAAAACTCAATCATGTCACCTGACTTCGCGGGGCCCCGCGCGTGATCCTGGTGGCGCTGGGGGCAAATCTGGTCTCGGCCTGGGGGCTGTCGGCGCGCGACAGTTGCGTGCATGCCTGCGCGTTGCTGGGGCGGATCGGCGGGGTGCGGCTGGAGGCGGTGTCGCGCTGGTATGGCAGCGCGCCGGTGCCGGCCTCGGCGCAGCCGCGCTATGTCAACGGTGTGGCGGCGTTGCGCGGCAACATCGCGCCGGCGGCGCTGCTGGGCGAACTGGCGGCGATCGAGGCGGCGGCGGGGCGGGTGCGCGGGGCCGACAACGCGGCGCGGCCGCTGGATCTGGACATCATCGACATGGATGGGCTGGTGCGCGATGCGCCCGACCCGGTGCTGCCGCACCCGCGCGCGCATCTGCGCGCCTTCGTGCTGCTGCCGCTGCGCGATGTGGCGCCGGGCTGGGTGCATCCGCGGTCCGGCCAGGCGATCGATGCGCTGATCGCGGCGCTGCCACCGCAGGATGTCGCTGTTCTGGCGGACTGAAAGCTGGTTGAACCCCCCTGGTGGCCGGTGGCGTGGCCATGCCGCTTGTCGCGTCAGGCTCGCTGCCCTATATGAGCAGACCGACCACGATACCGTTTATTCAGAACAGAGCTGGAGTAGCTGCGCATGGCGCGGGTGACAGTCGAGGATTGCGTTCAGAAGGTTCCCAACCGGTTCGATCTGGTGCTGCTGGCCGCGCAGCGCGCGCGCTCGATCAGCCGCGGCGAGGAGCTGACGGTGGATCGGGAGAACGACAAGAACACCGTGGTCGCGCTGCGCGAGATCGCCGAGGAGACGGTGGCCTTGCCGGTGCTGGAGCAGGACCTGATCAAGTCGCTGTCGCGCGCGCCCGAGCCCGAGCCCGCCGACGAGGAGGTGCTCGATCTGATCCCCACCGACCAGAATATTTTCGGCCTGCAGGACATCTCCAACGAGGAGGAGAGCGCCAGCCTGCCGATCGAGGAGATGTCGCCCGACGATATCGAGGCGGCGATCGAGGCGGAGCTTGGCGGCCGCGCGCGCCGCTGAGCCACTCTGAGCAGGGGGGCGGGCATGGCCCCACGCCCCTTTGTGCCTGTACCGCTGGTGGCGGCGCGCCTGCCTGACGGTCCGCGCGCCTCGCCGCCTGCCTCCGCGTCGGGCCAGCCGCGCCAGCCGCGCCGGCCGGTAGTGCGCCAGTTCGAGCTGACCGAGAAAATCCTCGCCTACGATCCGGACGCCGATATCGGCCTGGTGGATGCCGCCTATGTGCTGGCGATGCAGGCGCACGGCAAGCAGCAGCGCGACAATGGCGACCCCTATATCAGCCATCCGCTCGCGGTCGCCGACATCCTGGCCGGCTACCGGCTCGATGTCGCCTCGATCGTCACCGCGCTGCTGCATGACACCATCGAGGACACCCAACTCACGCTCGGCGAGGTGGAGAAGCGCTTCGGCGCCACCATCGCGGGGCTGGTGGACGGGGTCACCAAGCTCACCCGGCTCGAACTGCAATCGGACCGCACCAAGCAGGCGGAGAATTTCCGCAAGCTGGTGCTGGCGATTTCCAAGGACATCCGCGTCCTGCTGGTCAAGCTGGCGGACCGGCTGCACAACATGCGCACGCTGCATTTCGTCGCCAGCCCCGAGCGGCGGGAGCGGATCGCGCGCGAGACCATGGAGATCTATGCCCCGCTCGCCGAGCGGATCGGCATGGAGGCGATCAAGACCGAGTTGCAGACGCTGGCCTTCGCGCAGATCGAGCCGGACGCCTATCAGACCATCACCGCGCGGCTGAATTTCCTGCGCGGGCAGGGTGCCGACGTGATCGACGACGTGCGCGCCGAACTGCTGCGGCTGTGCCACGAGGCCGGGCTCGCCGAGGTGGAGGTCAGCGGGCGGGAGAAATCGCCTTATTCCATCTGGGAAAAGATGCAGCGGCGCAATGTCGCCTTCGAGCAGTTGTCCGACATCATGGCGTTTCGCGTGGTGGTGCCCCGGCGCGAGGATTGCTACGTGGCGCTGGGCGCGCTGCATGCCGCCTATCCGGTGATCGCCGGGCGCTTCAAGGATTATATCTCCACCCCCAAGGCCAACCGCTATCAGAGCCTGCACACCGGGGTCACGCTGCGCCATCCGCTGAACCAGAAGATCGAGGTGCAGATCCGCACCCGCGAGATGCATTATGTCGCCGAGGCCGGGGTGGCGGCGCACTGGCTCTACAAACAGGACGACGCCGACCAGCGCGAGGCGCAGCGTTTCCGCTGGGTGCAGGACCTGCTCGAAATATTGGAAAATTCCTCGGCACCCGAGGAGTTCCTGGAGAACACCAAGCTCGAACTCTACGAGGACCAGGTGTTCTGCTTCACGCCGAAGGGGCAGCTGATCCAGTTGCCGCAGGGCGCGACGCCGGTGGATTTCGCCTATGCGGTGCACAGCCAGATCGGCGACACCTGCGTTGGCGCCAAGGTGAACGGGCGGCTGATGCCGCTGCGCCATCCGCTGCAGAACGGCGACCAGGTGGAGATTCTGACCGCGCGCGGCGGCACGCCCTCGCCGCAGTGGGAGCGCTTCGTCGTCACCGGCAAGGCGCGCGCGCGCATCCGCCGCCATGTCGCCCAGCAGCAGCGCGAGACGCATCTGGATCAGGGGCGCAGCGCGCTGGCCAAGGCGTTCCGCCAGGAAGGCGTGGATGGCGGCGAAAAAGTGCTCGATGCGGCGCTGAAGGGGCTGAAGCTGGGCAGCCGCGACGATCTGTATGTTGCTGTCGGCAACGGCAATCTTGGCCCGCGCGACGTGGTGCATGCGGCCTATCCGGAGTTGCGCGCAAGCCCGCGCGGACCGCGGATGATGCCGCAATTCCTGCCGCGCACGGGCGCGCCCTCGGGTGGCACCCGCGCGCCGGCCAGTCCGGGCATGCCGGTGACCGGCCTGGTGTCGGGGATGGTGGTGCATTTCGCCGGCTGCTGCCATCCGCTGCCAGGCGACCGGATCGTGGGCATCATCGCCAACGGCAAGGGGGTGACGATCCACACCTCCGACTGCCAGACGCTGGAGAGTTTCGCCGCCACCCCGGAGCGGTTCATCGATGTGGACTGGGACTACGCCGCCGCCGGGCAGGGGCCGGCGAGCGGCGCGCATACCGCCAGGCTGTCGGTGGTGGCGGCCAATGACGCGGGCACGCTGGCGGGGCTGACCAACGCCATCGCGCGCCAGGACGGGGCCGTGTGCAATTTGAAGATCGTCAATCGTCAGCAGGATTTCTGCGAAATTCTGGTGGATGTGGATGTGCGTGACATCCGCCATCTGACCAACGTCATCGCCGGCCTGCGCGCGGTCAGCGGGATCACCGAGGTGGCGCGGGTGCGGGCGTGAGCGGGCCGGTGGGCGGCCACATCATCGGCATCGGCTCGGACCTGTGCGACATCCGTCGCGTCGAGCGGGTGATGCTGCGCTTCGGCGACAAATTCCTGCTGCGCGTGTTCACCGCCACCGAGCGCGCGCGCGCCGCCCGCCGCACCGACAAGCTGCGCGCGGGCACCTTCGCCAAGCGCTTCGCCGCCAAGGAGGCGATGGCCAAGGCGCTGGGCACCGGTTTCGCGCAGGGGGTCTTTCATTCCGATCTGGGGGTGGTGAACCTGGCGTCGGGGCAGCCCACCATGCGCCTGACCGGCGGTGCCGCGGCCCGGCTGGCGGCGCTCACGCCGGCGGGAATGCGCGCGCAGGTTGCGCTGACGATGACGGACGAATACCCCTATGCCTTCGCCCAGGTGATCATCTCGGCCGCGGCCGACACGAAGGAAGACGCGCCATGACAGTGGATTGGGAAGCCGTCTATCAGCGTGAGCAGGCCGCGGGCGCGCGCCCTGGCTGGGAGCGCACGGAGGCGAACCCCGCGCTGCTGTCCTGGCGCGGCGGCGGGGCGATGACGCCGTGCCGAATTCTGGTTCCGTGCGCGGGCCGGTCGGTGGAGCCGGCGCTGCTCGCCCAGGACGGGTTCGACGTGACCGTGCTGGACAACGCGCCGAGCGCGATCGCGGCCCAGCAGGCGGTGCTGCCGGCTGGCGCCTGGACCGTGCTCGCCGATCTGTTCGCCTGGGAACCGGCGCAGCCGTTCGACGCGATCTATGACCAGACCGCGCTGTGCGCGCTGCCGCCCGAGCTGCTCGATGCCTATGTCGCGCGGCTGCATCGCTGGCTGGTACCGGGCGGGCGGCTGTTCGCGCTGTTCATGCAGACCGGGCGCGCGGGCGGGCCGCCCTTCGATTGCCCGCTCGACCGCATGCGCGGGCTGTTTCCTGGCCATGACTGGCTGTGGCCGGACATGCTGGAGGTGTCGGTTGCGCATCCGACGGGCATGCGCGAGCAGCCGGCGATCCTGACCCGGCAGCCCTGATCGCGCCAGCCGGCTTGCCTGCCGCGGGCCGGCGATGCAGTAACCATCGCAGGGTCGCATTCAGGGAGGAAACCGATGGTCCGCAAGATCGCGCTCGAGGAGCATTTTCTCGCCCCCGGCCTGGTGCCGCACTGGGAGCCCACGGTGGCCGGCATCCCCGACGCGGTGGTGGCGCGGCTGCGGCGCCAGCTCACCGATTTCGACGATGAACGGCTGCGCACGATGGATGAGGCGGGGGTCTCGCGCGCCATCCTCTCGCTCGCCGGTCCTGGCGTGCAGGCCGAGCCCGATGCCGGCCGGGCGGTTGATCTGGCGGCGGCGGCGAACGATTTTCTCGCCGCCCAGATATCTCGCCACCCCACCCGCTATGGCGGCTTCGCGCATCTGCCGATGCAGAACCCCAAGGCGGCGGCCGACGAGCTGGAGCGCTGCGTGCGCGAGCTTGGCATGCAGGGCGCGATGATCGATGGGCAGACGCACGGGCAGTATCTGGATGAGCCGCGCAACGATGTGTTCTGGGAGCGGGTGCAGGCGCTGGATGTGCCGATCTATCTGCATCCGGCCGACCCCGAGGCGGAATACGCCGGGTTTCGCGGGCAGCCGAAGCTGAAGCGCGCCACCTGGGAATGGACGGTGGAGACCGCGACGCACGCGCTGCGCCTGGTGTTCGCCGGCACCTTCGAGAAATTCCCCGGCGCCAAACTGGTCCTGGGGCATCTGGGCGAGACGCTGCCCTATCTGCTGTGGCGGTTCGACAGCCGGGTGTCGGCGCTGTACGGGCTGAGCGAGCAGATGAAGCATCTGCCGTCGTTCTATATCCGTCGCAACATCGCGCTCACCACCTCGGGGATGTGCTCGGCCGAGCCGTTGCGCTGCGCGATCGACGCGATGGGCGCGGACAGCGTGATGTTCTCGGTGGATTATCCGTTCGAGGACAGCGAGGTCGCGCGCGAATTCATGGACACCACGCCGCTCGATGCGGCGCTGCGCGAGCGCATCGCGCATGGCAATGCCGAGCGGCTGCTCAAGCTCACCTGATCAGCCGGCGCGCGATGGTGGCGCCGGCATACAGCGCGAGCAGCGGCATCAGCGCGAAATGAAAGCGTGACTGGCCCGAGAACACCATCGAGATCAGGGTGAAATAGACGCACACGGCAAGGCCGGACTGCGCCCATGGCTGCTCCTGGGCCGGCACCGGCGCGGCGCGGCGCGGCAGCCGGCGCAGCAACCGCCAGATCGTCGGCAGGCTGCCCGCCAGCAGCAGCAGATAGGCACCCTGGTTCAACCAGCGCACCGCGCGGAACCACGCCTGGTTCGCGTCATAGCCGGCGTAGCCGGATTGGAACGACCATTCCGCCTCGCCATCGGGCAGCCACAGCCGGATGAATTTTTTTGGCATCAGCGCGACGAACCGCCCCGGATTGGCGGCGATCCAGTCGATCGCGCGGGCGCGGGCGAGCCGGTCCATCGCCACCTGGTCGGCGGGATCGTGGTTGATGCCCGCGGCGATGCCGGGGGCAGGCACGTAGTCGCCGTTCGCCTCGGGGTTGTTGCCGGTGAGCAGGGTCCAGCCGCCGTTGGTGGAGACCGGGATGAAGGCGTGCAGCACCTGCCAGTTGCGCCAGCTCCAGGGCGCGACCACCAGCACGGCGACCAGATAGACCACCGCGCCCTGGCGCAGCGCGCGGGCGAGGCCGGGCCGCCAGGGCAGGGTGCCCGCCGGCGTGGCGAGCAGCACCCAGACGATGACGAAACCCGCGATCGGTAGGCTCTGCGCCTTGGTCAGGGTGGCGACGCCGAAGACCAGCCCGGCGAGAAGCGAGGCGAGCGGGCGCTCGCGGGCGAGCAGGCACAGCCCGGCCACCAGCAGCAATTGATAGAAAATCTCGGTCGACAGGATCGGCACATAGCCGATCTGGTTCGGCAGCACGGCGAGCATCAGCAGCGCGAGGCGCCCGGCGATGCGGGCAAGCGCGCGGTCGGTGAACCAGAGCGTCGAAAGCCGCAGGGTGAGCAGTGCGGCGGCCAGCGCGAAGCCCAGATTTGCGAGCTGCCCGGCCAGCACCGAGGGGCCGGTGAGGCGAAAGATCAGCGACAGCGTGGCCGGCCAGCCCACCGGCCAGAAGGCGGTGAGCACCCCGGCCTCGTTATATCCCTGCCCGCGCGCGAGCCCGACGGCGCGATTGAAATACCACAGATAATCGGTGGTGGGCGACAGCGGCCCGACCAGCAGGATGGCTAGGCGCAGGGCGAGGAACAGGCCGATGCAGGCCGGCACGAACCGGGGAGACTCGATCGCGGCGCGCAGGCGCGGCCACGGGGTGCGGGGTGGTGCGGTCACTTGGCGCTGCGCCCGCCATGGGTAAGGGACCAGGCGAGGGGGTCGGCCAGGAACGCCTCGATCAGGGCGCGGTCGGCGGCGGACAGCAGCGTGCTGCCCAGCATCTCATGCCAGCTCGCCAGCGCGTGCAGGGTGAGGTCGAGCCGTGCCAGGCGGTCGGTCGCACCTGGGAAGGTGCTGTTGAAGAACACCACCAGCGCGTCGGTGACGATCGCGCCGGCCTCGCGCAGGCCGCGCACGAAGGCGACCTTGCTGGCGGCGTCGGTGACCAGATCATCGATCAGCAGCACCCGCCGCCCCTCCACCGGCCCGCCCTCCACCTGTGCGCCGCGCCCGATGCCCAGCGGGCGCTTGCGCACATAGCGCAGGTCGCAGCCGATCCGGTCGGCGATGGCGGCGGCGAGCGGGATGCCGGCGGTTTCCGCGCCGGCGATGCAGTCGAACCCGCCGCGGCCGATGCGCGCGTCGATGGCGCGCACCGCGAGGTCGGTGACGGCGCGGGCGATGCGCGGCGTGCCGATGAGCAGGCGGCAATCGACATAGACCGGCGAGGCCCACCCGCCGGCGAGGATGTACGGGCGGTCATGGCTGATCGCGACGGTGCCGGCCGAGAGCAGCAGCCGGGCGGTGTCCGCGCCGATGTCGTTGCCGGCCTGCGCGCCTGGGTGCGTCATGGTGGGTTCTCCAACGATTTTGCGGTCAAACCGGCCGGCGGGAGGCGCAGGATAGACCAAATCCGCCGCCGCGCGACCCCACGGCGCGACCCCGGTGCGCGGCCTCGGGGGCGGCACGGGAAAAGGGGGGCGAGTTGCGAACAGATATTACTTGCCGGGTGGATGCGTGATGGTTAACAATTGTTTTAAGGGAAACGGGCGGGGCTGCGCGGCCATCATATCTGGCGTTTTGACGCGATCGGGCGATTCGTAAAATTCAGGGGGATGCGTGGCGATTTCATCGATGAATGCGCGGCTGCACCATGGCCTCGGCGCGGTCTGCGCTGTGATGCTGGTGCTGGCCGCGGGTGGTGTGGCGCGGGCGGAAACCGCCAAGGTGCGCCCGGCGGCCAAGCCCGCCGTGGCCGAAACCTCAGCCCCGGCCGCCGCGCCGGCGGCCACCGGCGCGGTGGTGGCGACGGTGGTCGGCTTTCGGTCGGCGCATTTCGGCATGACCGAGGCGCAGGTGCGCGCCGCGATCGAGAAGGATTTCGCCCTCAAGGGTGATGCGGTGAAGGAGGAGACCAACCTCGCCCAGCAGACCCATGCGCTGACGGTGATGGTGCCCGATCTGCTCGAAGGCGGCGGCCGGGCGCTGGTCGCCTATGTGTTCGGCTACAAGACCAAGACGCTGATCCAGGTGGGTGTCACCTGGTCGAAGGAGACCGACCCGGCGATGACGCCGGAAAAACTGTTCTCCAACGGCAACATTTTGCAGGCGCATTTCATCGCCTCGGGCTATGACCCGCAGACGGTCGCCACCAACGGGGTGATCGCCAACGGCGTGCTGCTGTTCCGCGGCGCGGATGCGGCGGGGCGCACGGCGGCGCTGCTGCTGCTGGGCAAGTTCAAGGATGAGGACGCCAACCGGCGGGTGTTGACGCCCGAGGCGCTCAGCCTGCTCTACGTCGCGGACGCGAAGAACCCCGATATCTTCAAGCTGCCAGACGGCAAGTTCTAGGGTGACGCACCCCGCCCCGCATCGCCGGCCTTTGTGTGCCTCGTTGCGGGGCATGCGCCGGTCGGTGCGCGAGGCGGTGGTGTATCTGGCGAGCGCGGCACTGGTGGTGGTGCCGGCCTATGCGCCGCTCGCGGCCCCCCCGGTGGCCAACCAGATCATCCCGACCGGGCAGACAGCGACGAGCCTGTCGGTGAAGGGCAACGTCACCGACATCACCACGCGCACCATCTCGGGTGGCAACGGCTTCAACGATTTCAGCCGGTTCAGCACGGTGGCCGGCAGCACCGTGAACATGATCGTGCCGAACGGGGCCAACACCCTGATCAACATGGTCGAGAACGCGCCCGTGTTTATCAACGGTGTTCTCAACGGCTACAAGAACGGACAGATCAGCGGCAACATCGTGTTCGCCGATCCTTATGGCTTCATCGTCGGCAAAAGCGGCACGATCAATGTCGGCAGCCTGCTGGTGAGCACGCCGACCGCGGGCTTCATGCAGCAGGTGCTGAATTCGTCAGGCACGATCGACAATGCCGCCGCCGCCCGGCTGGTCAGCGGTGATGTGCCGCTGTCGCCCGACGGGCGCATTTCGGTGCGTGGGCGGATCAATGCGGCAAGCGCGGTGGCGCTGCGCGGCGGGGCGGTGGGGATCGGCACCGCCGAGCTGCACGCGGCGAAATTCGCCGCCACGGTGAACGCATCGGGGGTGACACCGGCGGCGGCGATCGTGGTGGCCAATGGCGGCATCGACATCGTCGCGGCCAAGGACGCGGTGATCGACGGCGCGCTCTCCGCCAACGGCGCGGCCGGGCGGGCGAGCGGCGGCATTTCGGTGGTGGCCGGGCGTGACATCGCGGTGGGCGCGAACGCGGCGGTGAGCGCGCGCGGGGTTGGCGCGAATTCCGATGGCGGGCACATCAGGTTCTTCGCCCAGCGCGATCTGGCCGTTGCCACCGGTGCGGTGTTCGACGCGTCGGCCGGCAGTTCGGGCAATGGCGGCAGCATCGAGGTGAGCGCGGCGCGCACCGCGCGCATCGCCGGCGGCACCTACGATGCCGGCGCGGTCGCGGGCAGCGCGGGCACGGTGCTGTTCGACCCGACCGATCTGGTGATCGATGGCAGCGATGGCACCTCCGTCGCCTCGAACGGTGCTGCCATCTCGCTCGTCGCGAGCAACAGCATCACCATCGACGCGACCGGCTATTTGGTCAGCCGCGCGGTGGCGAGCGGGGCGGACCCGACCAGCGTCGATGTGGCGTCCACCGGCAATTCGGGCGACATCACGCTCAACGCGCCGACCATCACGGTGGATGCGGGCGGGCGCATCCTGGCGTTCGCGACCGGCAGCTACGCCGCCGGCAATGTGGTGCTCAACGCCGGCAGCACCGGCACGCTCTCGTTTCCCTCCGACCCCAACCTGATCGCGAGCGCGCTGATCGCCACGCGGGTGATCCAGAACGACGTCACCGCCGGCAATAACGGCGCGGTGGGGATGAGCCAGGTGGCGTCGTCGGGCGCGTCGGGCAACATCACGCTGACGGCGGGCACGATCAATCTTGGTGCCGGCATCAACACCGCCGCCACCAGTTCCGTGGCGCCGGGCGTGCAGATGCTCGCCAACGCCGCCGCGTCCTACAGCGACACCGCCGGCACGGTCACCTATGCCAACGGCATCATCACCTTCAATGTCGGCGCGTTCACCCTCGGTGCGTCGTCCCCGATCCTGACCGGCGGCGCCAACCTGGCGATCAATGCGTCCGGCCCGGCGGTGTTCGCCGCCGGCTCGCTGATCAATGCGCGGCATCTGGCCTCGGGCGTGGACCCGACCGATCCGACGACCGCGGTGCTGGATGATCTGGGCAACGTCACCATCACCGCGCCGGGCATCAGTTTCGTCGGCGGGCTGAACATTGCAGGTGGCGCCTCTATCTATGCCGGCGGCTATGGCGGGGCGAACGGCTTTCTGCCGGGCACCATCACGCTGAACGCGCCGAGCTGGACCATCTCCTCCACCATCGCGAGCGCGGGCGCGCATCTGGTGATCAACGCGACCTCCGGCGGGCTCACGCTGGGCAGCGGCGCGGTGCTGGTGAGCCGCGAGGTGGCGGCGGGCGCGGACCCGACCGATCCGACCGTCGCGTCGACCAACGTTTCCGGCGACATCACGCTCGCCACGGTGCCGGGGCACGACATCACCGTTGGCGCGGGCGCGCGAATTCTGAGTTTCGCGACCGACAGCTATTACGCCGGCAACATCAATCTGCTCTCCGGCGGGGCGGTGAATTTCACCGCCGGCGCCGGCACGCTGCTCGCCGCGCGCGCGATCAGCTCGGCCACCGGTGCCGCGCTGGCCACCACCGCGTCGAGTGCGGAGTCCGGGCAGGTGACGATCACCGCGGCAAGCAGCATCGGGCTGCCGGCGGGGATCAACGATCCGGCCGGGCAGGGGCCGCAGATTCTGGCCTTCTCCAACACCGCCGGCAACGCGACCGGCACGATCAGCCTGACCGCGGGTGGCATCACCGTGGCATCGGGCGCGCCGCTCAACAGCCTTGGCGCGAATCTCGCGTTGAGCTCGAGCGGGGCGATCAGCCTTGGCACCAACGCGGTGATCGATTCGCGCCAGGTGGCGCCTGGCTCTGATCCATCGTCCCTGTCGGTTGCCTCCACCGGAGATTCCGGCGCGATCACGCTCACCGCGCCGAGCATCGACCTGGCGGCGGGCAGCCAGCTTCTGGCGTTCTCGGTTGGCGCCGGCGCTGCCGGCAGCATCAGCCTGGACGCGACGACGAGCCTTGGCATCACCTCCGGCGCGGGCGGGTCGGTGACCATCGCGAGCCGCGCGATCGGCGCCGGCGCGGGATCGATCGGCGGCGGCAGCGCGATCGGCGCTGGCGGGGCGATCAGCATCACCGCGCCGTCTGTCGCGCTGGCCAACGGCATCAACACCACCACCGGCTACCAGCTGCTCGCCGCCGGCGGAAACGGTTTCGCGGCCGGCACGATCAGCCTCACCGCGTCGAGCTTCGACATCACCTCGGGTGAAAATCTGCTGACGCTGGGCGCCAACATCGCGCTGACCGCGACCAGCGGCACGATCACGCTGGAAAACGGCGCGGTGATCGACAGCCGTGTCACCGCCTCGCCGGGCAGCAACGGGCTCGCCACCACCACCGATGCGTCGGGCAACATCACGCTGTCCGCGTCGAGCGTGGCGCTGCCTTCCAACGCGGTGAATTCGGGCGGCGCGGCGCAATTGTTCGCCGGCGCCACCGGCACCAACACGGCGGGCACGATCCGCTTCAATGAAACCGCCGGGCTCGATTATTCCGTCACCGCGCTGACGGTGAACAGCGACGGCGCGAGCTTTGTCATCGACACTTCGGGGGCACTCACGCTGGGCGGTTCGCTGTCCATCGACAGCCGCATCATCAAGAGCGGCAACGCGATCGGCGCGGCTGGCAACATCGGGCTGATCGGCGGCACGCTGTCGCTCGGTGGCGGCGTCAATGGCGGTGCGGGCACGGCGAATTTGCAGGCGGGGGGCGGCAACGGGTTCGCGGCCGGACTGATCACCTTGCAGGCGACCGGCGGCGGGCTGACGCTGTCGAGCAGCACGGCGATGAACGCCGATGGCGCCAACCTCGCGCTGCTCGCGAGCGGTACGCTCACCATCGGCGCCAACGCGGCGGTGAACGCGGCGAGCGGCACGATTTCGCTGGGTGGCAGCTCGATCGCGATCGCGCCGAGCTCGGCGTTGAATTCCAACAGCGTGACGCAGACCGAAACCAGCTTCGATCTGACCAGCTCGGTGGCCTTCTCCGGCCAGTCGATGACGATCAACGCGACCACCATCACGATCGAGACGGGCGCGACGCTGAGCACCCGTGCCTCGTCCAACCCGTTCGATCCGACGCAGGTTTCGACAGGCAACTCCGGCAGCATCACGCTGAACGGCAAGACCGTCAGCATCAAGGGAACGATCGACGCCGGCGTCACCAACGCCAACAACAGCAGTTGGACCGCCGGCGACGTCGTGATCAACGCCACCGACAGCGAGGCGCCGGTGGTGCTGGTGTGCTGTTCGACCACCGCAACGGCCGGCATCACCGTTTCGGGCACCATCCGCGGCGGCAACATCAGCCTGCTCAGCTCGGCGACGGCGAATTATTCGGTGTCGGGATCGCTGCTGACCGCGATTGCGACGTTTGAGACATCCTCGCTGCTGGCTGCGCTCACCGGGATCAACGGCGCGGTGATGCTGGCCACCGCGACGGCGACCGCGGAGGTGCAGAGCGGTGGCAGCCTGAACGCGACCGGCAACGTGGTGGTGCAGTCGGTTGCCAACACCACCGCCTCCAACACGATCCCCGGCATTCCCGACCTCGGGCTGACCGGCAACGCGAGCGGCTTCTCGCCGAGCCTGCCGCGCCTGCTGGGCCTGCCGCTGCCCACCATCGCGGTGGCGGTGGCCGAAGTGACGGGCACCGCGACCGCGCTGGTGGATAGCGGTGCCACCATCAACGCCGCCGGCGCGCTGACGGTGCGGGCGCACAACACCGACAGCATGATCGCCAACGAATCGATCATGTCCACCAACAACGTCGCCGACATCGCGCTGTCCTACAGCCACGCGACGATCAACAGCACGGCGATCATCGCCAACGGCGCGATCATCAATGCCGGCGCGGTGCGGGTGGTTGCGCTCAACAACAACCAATGGATCACCGCGGTCTCGATCGCCGACATGGGCCAGGGCATGGCCGGGCTGGATCTGGCGTTGTCGGAAGGCGACACCTCCAACGCCACCGCGCTGATGGATGCCAATGTCACGCTGTCGGCGTCACCGAGCCTGCCATCGGGAGTGAATGCCGGCGTGCTGGTGAGTGCCGAATCCAACAACTCGGCGGACCAGGTGACGGCAAGCGCGTCGAGCGGCAACGGGCATTTCTCCGGGGCCATCATCGAGGCCGTCGGCGACAAGGCGGGCAGCGCGATCAACGCGCTGTCGGGGCTGCTGCCGGGCACCCAGCTCAGCATCAACAACGCGCTGGTCAACAACAATTCGACGCAGACCTCGAAGGTGCGGTTCGCCTTCGCGGTGGCGCTCGATCTTGGCAACCAGCAGAACGCCACCGCGCTGGTCGGCGGCACCACGCCGGCGGCGATCAGCGCGGGCTACGTCGCCTCGGGGATTTCCGCGCCGGTGATCACCTCGCCCTCGCTGCCGGTGGTGGTCTATGCCGACGTCTATGACGGCAACATCCAGAACATGGCGCTGTCGGCCGTGCGCTCCATGCCGTACGCCGAGCAGAGCGCGAAGCTTCCCGGCACCAGCTACGGATTTTCCGCCGCCATCTCGGTGGCCGGGTTCACCCATGATGCGAACGCCGAGATCGGGACCGAGGCGCAGGTGAGCGCGCCAGCGGTCGCGGTGAACTCCATGATCACCGTGCCGCTGACCCTGCCGATCACGGATTGGAACTCGGCCGGCGCGGTGGTGGAAAATCTGTTCGGCGTGCTGGCGACGGTGCTGGATAACGGGTTTCCGCAGGTCTCGACCAGCGGGGCGAACGCCATCGCCAACGCCCAGCAGCTCGGCGTGTCCGGCTCGGCGAACTATATCGCGCTGTCGGACAATTCCACCGCCTGGATCGGCGACGGCGCGAAGATCACCGCGCGGCCGACCAATGCGAGCTACAAGACCGGTTTTTCGGCGTACCTGGACAGCGGCGACGACAGCGTCGCCGGCATTGGCACCGGAGCGACCCAGCTCGCATCGCCACAGACCGTCTGGGTCGATGCCGAGGACCATGTCTCGGCGATCAATATCGGTGGCTCGCTGGATATTCTCGGCCTGCTGGGGCC